>JAHFAP010000106.1 GCA_023250495.1 Deltaproteobacteria bacterium
TATCGACGGATCAGGGTCACTTCTGACTGACCTGTTTTCGAAGAGATGCAAGCATCTCCTCGGGAGATTCCTTGGTGAGAATACGGCCGAACTGGCTTCGATAGTTCGAGACCACGCTGACGTTCTCGATCAACGACTAAAACGGATTATCCCGGCTAAAGGCTGGCATGGAACCAACGTAACAAAAGTGTAAACCATGTGCCCGGTCTAAAACGTAAACGATGTCCGGCTTGCACAGGTGAGGGTAGAAAACGGAGAATGGAATCAGCTACGAGCTACTTCCCCGACGCCCTTTCCCTCGGATGGTATTTGCGATGGACTTCCTTCAGATGGCTGCGGGTGAGATGAGTGTAGATCTGAGTTGTGGAGATGTCCGCATGGCCCAGCATGGACTGGACCGAGCGCAGGTCCGCGCCGCCTTCGAGGAGATGGGTGGCAAAGGAATGGCGGAGCATGTGTGGAGTCACCCTCTTCTCGATTCCCGCGGCGAGGGTGTAGTGCCGGAGCAGTTTCCAAAAACCCTGGCGCGTCATGGCCTTGCCGGAGCGGTTAACAAAAAGATATGTACTGGTGCGTCCCTGCAGGAGCTTTGGCCTTGCCTCTCTGAGATAACGCAGAAGGCTTTCTCTGGCCCACTTTCCAAAAGGAACCATGCGTACCTTGCTCCCCTTCCCTTTGACCGTCAGGTAGTCTCCGTCGAGGTTGACTAGATGCGTCTGCAGGGAGACCAACTCCGAAACGCGGAGGCCGGTGGCGTAGAGCAGCTCGATCATCGCCTGATCTCGCAGTCCTAAAGCGGTGGCCGGGTCGGGCTGGCTTAACAGCCTGCTGATTTCGTCCCGGCCGACGACGCGCGGCAGCCTTCTTGACGTTCCGTGATCGACAAAGGGAGGGACCGGATTCTCCCGGATCAGCGATTCCTTCTCCAAAAAACGGTAGAACTGCCGCACTGCGACGACGCTGCGCGCGATCGAGCGGCCGCTGAGCTTGCGCTCCCTTAGCCAGGAAAGAAACGAGCGCAGATGAACGGTCCGGCTCTCGTCCCAGGCTTTGACGTCCCGCGCTTTTAGAAAAGTTACCAGCCGGTTGAGATCCCGGCTGTAGGCCTCGATGGTATTTCTGGCGAGCCCTTTCTCGACGGTGAGAGCATCGAGGAAGGAATCAATTTGCCGGCTGAGCGATTCCTTCATTCTCCGCTACCAGACTCTTGTATAGGCCCTGCCGGATCGCTTCGAGCCGCGCCCGGTCGCCGATTTTCCCGCCCTGCTCGTCGGCCACGTAAAAGACGTCCGCCACCTGATCCACGTTGGTCGAGATCTTTGCCACATGGATCGAAAGCCCCAGCCGATGCAGCGTGTAAGTGATCGTGAACAGGACTCCGATGCGATCCTGCGTGTAGACTTCGACGATCGTGAAGTCATCCGAGGCGCTGTTGTCGATTTGAACCGACGTGGGAACCTTGGGCGCGCGCTTCGTAAGCAGCGACGGCCGGCCCGACTCCTCGACCAGCCGGGCGACATCGATCGCTCCGCTGAGCACGCGCTCCAAAAGCAACTTGACTCTCTCCCACTTCTCCAGATTCATCACCACCTCGGCCCGGCCCATGTGAGAGATGCGAAAGACGTCGAGGATCAGGCCGTCCTTCCTGGTGATGATGCGCGCGCTCAGTATGTCGAGCCCCATCGCGGCAAAGACCCCCGCGATGCTGGCGAAAAGACCTGGCCGATCCTTCGTGCAGATGGCCATCTCGCTGTATTCCTTCTCCGGCATATGGCGCACCGCGCTGAGAAACACCTGATCGCTGAATTGCTCGATCAACTCAAAGTGAGATGGAATCTCCTCCTCGGGCGTGGTGAAGAAGTACCTCTCAGGCATAGACTCAAAAAAGGCCTGGATCCTCTCTGCCGGGTAGCGCCGCGACAGGCGGCGCCGCACCCGAGCCTCGACCCGCCGGATCTTCGAGCGGCGATCCTCTCTCCGCAACTCGCCCTTCTCCAGCCCTTCCAAAACCATCAGCGACTCGAGATAGAGCTGCTCCAGCAGCGACGCCTTCCAATGGTTCCACACCTGGGGGCCGACCGACCGCATATCCGCGTAGGTCAGAAGGTAGAGCATCTTCAGATTGCTCGCGCCGGCCATCGTCTGAGCGAAGTCGAACACCAGCTTTTCGTCTTCGATGTCCCGGCGGAAAGCGGTGTGGGCAAACAGGAGATGGCGAAGCACGAGGAATTCGAGCTGGGCCGCGTCGTCGACGTTGAGCCTCATCCTGCGGGCGATCTGTCTCGCGATCCCGCGCCCGATCTCTGAGTGGCCGCCTCCGAGCCCTTTGCCGATATCGTGGAACATGAGACCCAGATAAAGGATCTCGATCTTCTCCGTTTCCCGCGCCAGTTGAGTAAGCAGCGGCAGATGGTCGCGGAACTCGCCGGCCTTGAGGCGCTCCACCTCTTTGATCAGGCGCAGCGAATGCTGATCCACGGTGTAGATGTGGTAGAGGTCGTGAAGCGCCATGCAGAGGAGCCGGCCGAACTCGGGAACAAAAGCGCCCAGCACGCCTGCGCGGTGCATCTCCGTCAGGGTCTCGTAGACCCTCTCCTTGTATTTGAGGATCTGCAGGAACAGCGCGTTGACGGCCGGGGAGCGGCGAAAATGGCCGTCGATGAGATGCAGGCGCTGGCGAACCAGCTCGCGCGTCTCGTGGCTGATCTCCACGCCGTGCCTTTGCCCGTCGGCAAAGATCGCGAGCAGATTCTCCGGCTGCGCGGACAGAATCGAAGGATCTGTAACCCAGAGCACGCTTCGGGAAATCCGCACTCCTGGCCTGATCTCCTTGCTCATCGCACGACCTCTCCAAGTCCACTGAGCAGGTTCCACAGCGTCGCTCAACCGGTGGATGATCAGCGCGCAGATGCGGCTGACCTGAGAAGCCTGCAGGTAGTAGGCGCGCATGAAGGCCTCCACGCCTTGGACCTTTCCGTTGTCTCTGAATCCCAGCCCGCGCGCGACGACTTCCTGCTCCTCGAAGGTAAGCTGGTCCTGGTGCTTCTTACAGGCGAAGTGAAGCTCGTTCCGCGCCCGCAAGAGAAAATCCCGCGCGCTCTTGAGCTCCTCCAGATCCCGCTCATGAATCACGCCGCGACCGACGAGATCATCAAGGGTTCCGACCCTATGCTTCATTTTGGCGATCCAGAGCGCCGTATGGATGTCCCTCAGGCCGCCTTCGCCCTCTTTTATGTCCGGCTCCAGCAAGTAGACCGACCCGCCGTAGCGCTCGTGCCGCTCGCGGCTCTCATCCAGCTTCTCACGGATGAAGCGTTCGCCATTTTTTCTGACAAGATTTTCCTCAACGGCTTTCTCAAAGTCGGCGTAGAGGGCATCATCCCCGCAGAGATAGCGGGCATCGAGCAAGGATGTCCTCATCTTCATGTCTTTGCCCGCCATGCGCATCGAGTCTGCGATGCTCCGCGTTGCGTGCCCGACCACGAGACCGGCATCCCAGAGCGTGTAGAGCACTTTCTCCGCGACCGATTCCACGTAGGGCGTGACTTTCCAGGTGTAGAGAAAGAGGAGATCGATGTCCGAGTGCGGGTTCAACTCAGCCCGGCCATATCCTCCTTGGGCGACGAGCGCGCAGCGCGCATTTAAGCTCGGGTAGCGCTCGATGTAGTCCTGGCTGGCTGCTTGGAAGATGCGGCGGATGAGCTGATCCACCAACGTGGTGTAGGCGGAGACGATCTCATAACCGCCGGCTCCGGCACGATGCCGCTCCAGCAGGAGGCTTCGCCCTCTCTCGACATAGACGCGCGCCGCCCGGGCCGGATCGGACTCCGCCCACGTCTCCTCCAACAGGAAGCGGGAAATTTCTGTCGCGTCCATCAGGGTTCCTTCAGAGATTCTTCACCACCTGCGCGCTCTCTTGGTATTTCTTGATCCCCTCAAACAGCGCGTCGGCAATCGCGTCCTGATAAGCTTTCTTGGCCAGCGCGCGACCGTCGCTCTTGTTGGTCACAAAAAACAGCTCGACCAGGACGCTGGGCATGCGCGCCCCGACCAGGACGTAAAACAACGCCTTCTTCACGCCCAGGTCGCGCACCTCACGATACCTCTGGCCCACCCGAGAAACAACGGAGGCATTGAGACGGTGGGCCAGAGTGATCGAGTCCTCGAGCTTTGAGTTCTGCGTCAAGTCACTCAAGATGAACTGCAGGTCGGATATGTTTTTGCGTGAGGTCCCGTTCTCACGCGCGGCCAGACGGATCGAGGCCTCATCGCTGGTATTGTCCAGATAATAGGTCTCGATCCCCCGCGCCTCCGGATTTGGGCTGGCATTGACGTGCAGGGAGATAAAGAGATCGGCCCCTTCCGCATTGGCGATCGCCGTCCGGTCTTCAAGCGCTATGAAAGAATCGTCCCTGCGCGTGAGGACGACGTTAACGCCCATTTCTTTTTTGAGTTTCTGCGCCAGCTTCCCGGCGACGCTGAGGACAATGTCTTTTTCCGCGAGCCCGGCAATCCCGATTGCCCCGGGGTCTTTGCCGCCGTGTCCTGGATCGAGAACGATCTTGCGCAACCCTGCTACCGGCGGCGGTTTTATGGCTTGCGACTGAGGGACCGGCTCTTTCTTCTTCTCCAACACAGCCACCCTCTGCCCGTTTTCTTGCCCCTGAATATCAATAACCAGGCGGTACGGGTCAGGCAACAAAAAAGCCTTATAGTCGCTCAGGCTGCTCATATCCAGGACGACGCGCACCACCGCCGGACTGAACTGCGCCGCGCGCACCTGCCGCAGCAAGCCGTCCTGAATCGAAATCGGTTGCGTCGCGTCCATGGCCAGCTTAGAGCCCAAGAGATCCACGTAGATCCTGGGAGGGAGCCCTTTAGACGGCTCCTCTTTCAAGACATGGGTCTCATAACGAATCTCCGCCGAGAGCTCCATCGTCACCCTGGTGTAGCTCTGCGACGAGGTATGGCGGATCTGCGAGAGAAGGGCATTGCCGGATTGGGTCGTTGCCGAACGGGCCTGCCCTCTCTTCTCCTCTTCAGCCTTCTTGTTCAGGCTATCGAGTCTGCTCCGGGCCTTCGCCGCCCATTCACCCTGCGGGTATTTTTCCACCAGCGCCGAATACTGTTTTCTCGCCTCCGTCGGATCTCCCTTGCCCTCTTCCAAGTTCACCGCCAGCCAGTAGCGCCCCTCCGGAGCCAAATGGCTCTTGGGATACTTCACGAGCAGGGCGCGCCAGTTCTTGAGCGCCAGATCCAGCGCGCGCTCTTCTTTGCCGGAGCGGTATAGCTCCTGATAAATCTTGGCGGCGTAATAATGCGCGCCATCGCCGTAGGAGCTCAGCGGAAAATCCTGCGGCAGCTTTTCAAAGCGCCCGGCCAGCTTCTCCCACCGGGCGCGATTCTGCGCCGTCGGTTTCGTTTTGCTTAGAAGCTCGTACTCTTTCTTCGCTGACAGATAGAGATCCCGATCCTGCCTGGCGGCCCAGCTCGCATCGCCCGCGAGCAGCGTCAGAAGCAGGACAGGCGCGAGCCAATGAATGATTAGATCAGCGAAGCGCATCGGGACTATCGGCTCTCCTTCTTAGCCTGCTCCACTAAATTATGGAGGAGATTCAGGGCCTCGACCGGAGTGAGCGTCGAGACATCAATCTTCTTAAGCTCCTCGCGGAGCCTGTCGTCCACGGCGCTGAACAGCGCCATCTGCGCCGGATCTTCCTTGCGCGCTCCACGCGCAAGTCTCGGCCGGCCCTTTTCGTCCAGCTCTCCTCCCTCCAGGTTTTTCAGTATCTCTTTGGCCCGCTCCACTACCAACGGCGGGAGACCGGCAAGACGGGCGACGTGGATTCCGTAGCTTCGGCTGGCCGCGCCCTCGACCAGGCTGCGCAGAAAGATGACCTCTCCCTTCCACTCTTTCACGGCGAAGTTGAAGTTTTTCACCCGCTCGTTCGTCAGCGCCAGATCCGTAAGCTCGTGGTAGTGAGTCGCGAACAGCGTCCGGGGCCGATGCCGCGCGTCATGGAGAGATTCGGCGACCGACCAGGCAATCGAAATCCCGTCGAAGGTGCTGGTGCCGCGTCCCACCTCGTCGAGAAGGATCAGGCTTCTCGCGGTCGCGTGACGCAAGATGTGGGCCGTCTCCTTCATCTCCACCATGAAGGTCGATTCCCCGCGCGCCAGGTAATCCGCCGCGCCGATGCGCGTGAAGATGCGGTCGACGAGACCTATGCGCGCCTCGGCCGCCGGAACGAAGCTCCCCATCTGCGCCAGGATGACGATCAGCGCCACCTGACGCATATAGGTCGATTTCCCGGCCATGTTCGGCCCCGTGAGCACGATGATCTGCTGTGACTCGGGGTCAAGAGCGCAATCATTCGGCACAAAGGCCCCGCGGCCCAGCGCCGCCTCGACTACCGGGTGGCGGCCTTCGCGCACGGAGATCATGAGCCCGCTGTCCACCTTCGGGCGGACGAAGTGTTGGGAGTGGGCCGCTTCAGCGAGAGAGAGCAGCGCATCGAGCGTCGCCAGCGCATCGCCGATCTGCTTCATCTGGCCATAATAAGACGCGATTTTTTCCCGCACCTCCGCAAACAGAGAAAGCTCGATCTTCTGAATCTCCTCCTGCGAGTTCAGAATCTTGGCCTCGTATTCTTTCAGCTCCGAGGTGATGTAGCGCTCGCCGTTCGCCAGCGTCTGCTTGCGGATGTAGTCCGCCGGGACCGCGTTCAGGTTGGCCCGGGTGACCTCGATGTAATAACCGAAAACCCGGTTGTATCTGACTTTGAGAGAGTGTATCCCGGTGCGTTTTCTCTCGCTGCTTTCAAAGCGCGCGACCCATTGCTTGGCGTCTCTGCGCGCCGAGCGCAGCTCGTCCAGCTCCGCGTTGAATCCCGGCCGGATGGTCCCTCCGTCCTTCACCGTCGGCGGCGGCTCATCCACAATGGCCCGCTCCACCAGCGCGACAACCTCGGCGAGATCGAGCAGCCCTCCTGCCAGCGAGCCGAAGATCGCCGCCTGCCGGCTTTCCACCGCCGCCTTGATCGGCGCCACGGCGCGCAGGCTCTCCTTGACCGCCGCGAGATCTCTCGGTTGGGCGCTGCCGGCAACGATTCTTCCGGCCAGCCGCTCGAGATCCTGCACTCCCTTGAGCAATGCTCTCAAGTCTTGCCGCACTGGGTAATTCTCCACCAGCTCCTCTACCCCTTCTTGGCGATCACGAATGGCCCGCTCTTCCAACAGAGGGTAAAGTATCCACTGCCGCAGCCGCCGCGCTCCCATCGGCGTCTGCGTCGCGTCGAGAATCCCCAATAGGGAGTTTCTCTTGTTCCCCTGAAAGTCCGAGAGCAGCTCGAGGTTGCGCCTGGTCGTCTCGTCGAGCATCAGGTACTGCGAGCTGGAATAGGGGCGCAGGTCGCGCAACGCCTTCACGACCGAGGGCGAGTTCTCCTCCAAAAAGGAGACGACCGCCGCAGCGGCCCGAATCCCCTGCTCCCACTCGTCATCGATGATTTGCCCGGACCAGAGATTCAAAGCCTTAAGCCGCTCGACGGCCGGCGGAGAAAAACAGAGCGACGAGACCGGACTCAAGTGAAGACTGGGAAAGTCACGACAAAGGTCGGCCGCCACGGACTCCTCGCCTTCGGCAAGAACTATCTCGCGCGGACGAACGCGACCGATTTCATCACTTAGAGCGGCATAGTCGGACACCTGCGTGAAGCGGAACTCTCCGGTAGTCACGTCGGTGACCGCGAGGCCATAGTCCTTCTTGCCGCATGAGACGGCCGCAAGGAAACTGTTATCGCCCGCATCCAGCGCATCCCCTTCGGTGACGGTCCCCGGAGTAACCACCCGTACCACCTCGCGCTGCACAACTCCTTTCGCCGTCTTGGGATCTTCGACCTGCTCGCATATAGCGACCTTGTAACCCGCGTTGAGCAGCTTGCCGACGTAGGGAGTCACCGCGTGGTAGGGAATCCCGCAGAGCGGCACGGCGGAATCGTCGCTGCGGTTGCGCGAAGTAAGAGCTATGTCGAGGATCTTGGAGGCCTTCTCCGCGTCGTCAAAGAACATCTCATAAAAATCCCCCAGGCGGAAAAACAGGATCGCGTCGCGGTACCGCTCCTTGATCTGGAGGTACTGCCGGATCATCGGCGTGAGCTTGGTTTCTTCCATGATAGCTACGCGGAAGCTGTCCTTTTTCCGTCGCTTCTTCGGTCGCGCCGAGAAACTTCGCGGCCCAGCCGCCCGGTTACGCGCCGGACCTCTCCGTTCAGCTCGCGCACGAGGTTGCCGATGCCGAGAGAAAATACAAATTGCCGATCCATGGCGTCGAGAATTTTGTTTCTGTCGCTCGTCAGGACAAAGAGTTTATCGCCATCCGTGAGGTAGCGGAGCGACTGGAGCGGCTGCGTCTGGTCGGGAAAGGAGTCCCTGAGATGGCGCAGGCAACGGCGGATCTTCTGCAAGCTGAGTCCATGGCCGGCGAGATCCTTGACCACCTTGAGCTGCACTAGGTCGGAGAAAGAATAGAGACGCTTGGTTCCCCTGCCCTCAGCCGTCTTCACCGACGGCCGGATGAACCCCTGCTCATCCCAGTATTGAATCTGCCTGAGACTCACGCCGACGATGCGGCTCACCGTCTTGCTGTCGAAGTTCTCCATCCTCACCTCCGTGAAATGAAAACAACGATGTTTTCAGCAGGATAGAGAGGTCGGGGTAGAATGTCAAGAAGGACGATTTCGGTGGGCTGCAGGAATTTGCCCTTCTGATTGCGCCGGCCCAAAGGGAAGTTTACGTGGCGCGGGTAAACTTGCGGGCAAAATCATTTTGCAACTTTTCCAGCTCCGAGCGGCGTCCAAAAACCTTGATGGTTTTATCTCCGCGCTTTGGCACGACCACGCGAAACGGACCGGCCCATTCAGACCGCGGAACGATGCTACGGTAGTCCCGCGGCAACTCATCCTCGAACACTTTCCAGCAGGCATTTGCCATGAAGTGATCGTAGGCGGCGTCCGGATGATTCGCCACGATCCGCCAGAACCCCAACCTCCCCGGTCTGAGAACCCAGAACCAAAAGACGGCTATGCCTAGAATAATCAGTCCCAGGATTTGTAGCATTAAGTGCCTCTTTCCGGGAGCAATTCGTTCGCGTCCTTCACTACAACACCACAACTTGGTTGCACTCGGCCTCCTCGCTCGACGTACGAAAAGAGTACGCCTGCGCTCGTCGGTTCCTCGCGCGCCTTGTATCTGGGACCTTTTTGACCGGCCTGAGAGATGCAGCCGGGTTTGAAATCAACTGCACGGCTTCGGATGCGCCGGATCGACCCAGTAAACTTCTTCCGGTTGCTCCACCGCGGCGATATCGAGATTCACGACGATGGGTTCTTGATCACTCCGGACCACCACGCACATGAGAGGTTCATTGGCCAGCGCGTTGATCTCTTGATGAGGGACGAACGGCGGTACAAAGATAAAATCCCCGGGGCCCGCGTCAGCGACAAACTCCAACCGCTCTCCCCACCGCATCCTTGCTCTACCGCTGATCACATAAATGATACTTTCCAGCTCCCCGTGATGATGCGGCGCGGTCTTCGCATTCGGATGGATTTCGACCTTTCCGGCCCAGAGTTTGGTAGCCCCCGCCATCGCGCGGTTGATCGCAGCGGCACGAGTCATACCGGGAGTTTGCGGCGTATTCAGGTCAAGCTGGTTACTGTCGACGATGCGAACGCCGTGGTCGCGCCATTTCGGTTTACCTTGGCTCATAGCTTCTTCCTCCCCCAGTAATCACGATTCGACCTCCGCGACCGCCTTTGTCTCCGTTCTCCGCCGTGATCGGAAGAGATTTGACCTGGACGCCCCTCACAGCAGAGGGCGCAAACCTCACCTGTCATATCTAATGCTTTTTTACGTTTCATAAGCTGTGATGATTAAAACGATGCGACAGACTAACACCTATTTAAGGCCTCCAAGACTTTTTCCGCCGTGATTGGAAGAGACTTGATCCTGACGCCGACGGCGTCTTCGACGGCGTTGGCGATCGCCGCGGACGTTGGCATGATCGACGTCTCGCCGATGCTCATGCTGTTGTACGGGCCGCTGCCCGCGTTGGACTGAATGACGGTGGTTTTGAGAGGAGGGATATCTTGAATCGTGGGAATCTTGTAGTCGCCGAGATTCGCGGTCGCGACTTTGCCGCCTTCGTCGATGGCGACCTCTTCCATCCGGGCCTGGCCCATCCCCATGACGACGCCGCCGTCGATCTGTC
>JAHFAP010000107.1:0-7394 GCA_023250495.1 Deltaproteobacteria bacterium
CAAACGGACGGGTGGCGTCGATGATGGCGCGGGAGTTGGTGAGGTCGCCGCTCTTGCGCCGCTCTTCCGTCAGCAGCGGATCGGCGGGGGATGTCCGCATTCTTCGCAAGATGTCCATGGAGGTCGCCGGGTCTGAGCGGGTCACCATGGCCCACATCAGTTGCTCGAAGTTCGACGCGTCGATGTCGTCGTCGACGACGATGACGAACTTGCAGCCGTAGACAGTAGAGCCGCAGGTCGCGGCGAGCACGCCGACTTGTTTGGCGTGGCCGGGATAGCGCTGCTTGATGGCGATGCCGTGCAGCATGCGCGAGGCCCCGACTTCATGGCACCAGACCTGCGTCACGTCCGGCACGCCGGCAGCGGCCAGCTCCTGCTTGAGCATCGCCGAGCGAATGACGGCCCGGTAACGGGCCATCTCGTCGGAGCCCCCGCCGAGCGGCGGCACGCCGAGGATGATGGGATCGTTGCGATGGTAGATCGCCTGGATGTCGATCACGGGCTGCGGGCTGGCGCCTCCGGCGTAATATCCCATCCACTCGCCGAACGGCCCCTCGTGCTTGCGGATTTTCGGGTCTAGGAAGCCTTCGAGAACGATCTCGGCGCTGGCCGGGAAAGGCAGCCCCGTCACTTTGCCCCGCACCAGCTCGACCGGCCTTCCCCGCATGCCGCCGACGATGTCGAACTCGCAGACGCCATAGGGAAACTCCGTTCCCGCGACGAAGAAAAACAGCGGATCGCCGCCCACGACGAGAGCGACGGGCATGCGCTCGCCGCGGGTGAAATATTTCTCGCGATGGATGTGGCCGTGCTTTCCCGGAACGATGAGCAGGGTTACGGATTTGCGATCTTGAACCATCGCGCGATAGCAGCCCACGTTGACCCATCTCTCGTCAGGGTCTATGGTCACGGAGTAGCCGCCCGTGCCGATGTAGCGGCCGCCGTCATCGACGTGCCAGATCGGCGTGGGAAACTTGGTGACGTCGATCCCGTCTTCCGTTAGGATATTCTCGAAGACCGGACCATCGTTCACGATCTGGGGCGCGATGCGCCGCTGCTTCTTAAGATAGTGCTCGAAGAAAGCCTGACTGAGCTCCTGCTTCGAAAGATGGTCGGGAAAGCCCAGGGTCATATTGCGCCGCTTGCCGGCAAAGACATTGATGATCAGGCGAAATCCTTTGGGGCAGCCGGGCACTTCGTCGAAAACAACCGCCGGCCCGTCGTCGCGCGGGATAACCACGTCCGCCGCAAGACCGATCTCCTCCTGCCACGACGCCCCCAAAACCGTGCGCAGCTCGCCGAGACGCTCCGCCTCGCGCATCCACTCGCGCAGGTCGTTGTAGCGCCACTGGGGTTCGATTTGGCTGTCGCTCATAGTCACTCCTTAGCGTCACCTGGGTGACGCGTCCTTTTCATCAAGAATTCGGCTCGCTGTCAACTCCGTTCACGTTCCACGAATCACGATCACGAGCCACGGTTTTTCATCCTTCATCCTTTAGAAATGGTTTGCTTCGCCGCTGGCTTCTCCTCTATGATAGCTTCCTTAGCTGTCAGTGGAAAACGTTAATCTGTTGGAGGTAAAGCTTATGACTGTTGCAGCAAAGCGCCGGCTCCTTGGTCTGAGCTTAGCTCTTTTGGGGATAGCGCCATTTCTCGGCGCGGACAGAGATGCGTCAGCCCAGCCCGTCAGCCTGGAGGCCGCCAGGAAAGAGGGCAAGGTTGTTATTTACGGCACGATCGTGCCCCAGATCATGAGCGTCATCCAGAAAGGGTTCGAAGGAAAATACGGCATCAAGATTGAATATTGGCGCGCCGACGCCACCAAAGTCATAGACCGCGCCTTGACCGAGTGGCGCGCCGGCCGGCCTGGGTTCGACCTCGTGACCGGAACCCGCGGGGCGCTCCTCCTGCTGAAACAGGAGGACGTGATTGCCAAATCTGTCCCCGCTTCTTCAGAGAATTTTCCGGCAAAGTTCAGAGATAAGGACGGTCGTCTCACTGCTCGGGATCACGTATCTCCAATACGTCGTTCAGCAGAAGGGGCCGATCGGGTATGCTCCGTTGGACAAGTATTTGGCCGATCCGACCGATATGGGCTTGAGCGCCAAGGCGGCGAATCCGAACGCCGGAAAGATTTTTATGGAATATCTCTGTTCACCTGAAGGTCAAAAAAGAGTCGCCGAAACCGGGGAGTTCGTTCTCTCGCCGGGCATTTACCCGGCCCTCAAAGATGCGGAGAAAGTAGCCTCCAACATGGTCTTTATGGACAACCCGACTGTGGAACAACTCCAAAAACTTCAAGCCGAGTTTCGTCAGCTCTTCTTTGGCCCGTAAAAACATGCGCAAGGCGGAGCAGGGTTGGGATCCGAACTCTCGACTATTTTAGAGCCGCTTGGAAGAAAGTGAACAAGGTAGCCAAGATCGTTGAGCCGTAGAAGTTGATCCTGTGCTGGAAGGATATCACCCATGATCGAGCTTTATCACAATGACATGTCGGTCTGCGCGCAGAAGGTGCGCTTCGCGCTGGCTGAGAAGAATCTCAAATGGGAAGGGCATCATTTGAACCTGAGAGCCGGAGACCAGCAAAGGCCCGAATACTTGAAGCTCAACCCCAACGCGGTGGTGCCGACGCTGGTTGACGACGGCACCGTGATCATCGAATCCACGGTCATCAACGAGTACCTCGACGACGCCTATCCCGAGCCCCGCTTGCGTCCCACGGATTCCCTATTCCGCGCGCGCATGCGCCTTTGGACCAAGCAGCTCGACGAAGGCGTGCATGCGGCGACCAGCGTGCTGAGCACGGCCATTGCGTTCCGCCACCAGAAACTGGCCAGAGGGATGGAAGAGCTGGAAAAATTCCACCAACAGATGCCCGACCCGACCAAACGAGAGCGCAGTTGGGACACGATCACCAAGGGCGTGGATTCGATCTACTTTGCCGGCGCGGTGAAGCGCTTCGACAAGCTTCTGGCGGATATAGAGACGGCGCTGTCACAGAGTCCGTGGCTTGCGGGGAAGGAGTTGTCGCTGGCCGACGTCGGCTACGCGCCTTACATGGCGCGACTCGAGCATCTGCAACTTCAGTTCCTGTGGGACAAGCGTCCACACGTTCCCGCATGGTTTGAGCGGCTCGAGGAGCGGCGCGGCTACAAGGAAGGCATCGACGGCTGGCTGAACGGTTCCTACTTGACTCTGATGAAGGAGAAAGGCGCCGAAGTTCAGTCGCGCGTCAAGGCTGCCGTTGCATCGGCCTGACCCGGTTTAGAATAGATGCAAGGTCGGACTTCTACGGCTCATAACCCCGGCATCATCGGTCTGCTCGCTTCTGCGCAGCCCGCTTACTTCTCGTAGAGCGCCTTTATAAAGCCGCTGGCCTCGAGCTCCGCGACGATACTGCTATCGACGAACGACTTGGGATCGGCCGTCTTGGCTTTGGGGTTCTCCTTCTCCATAAACTGGAGCAGCGTTTCCACCCCTTGCATCGAAGGGTATGGAACGCTTTCGTAATATCCGCCCGCCAATAGATCGTAGGACTTCTCCAGATACTTTTCGCCCTTCGCATCCGTTCGGAGCTTTTTCTTAAGCACCTCGATGCTCTCTCTTTTGTTCTTTTTGAAAAAGGCGATGCCTTCGACAAACCCTTTGATAAACCGCAGGGCTTGATCCCGGTTGCTCCTCAGAAAGCTCCTTGAGGTATCCATCATCGTATGAAGATAGTAGATGTCCATGTCGGCGAGGTCCGCCAGCACTCGGAGCCCTCTCTCGTCCGCGATGAAGACCGACGGGATGGTCAGGACCGCGGCGTCGATCCCATGCTTTTTGAAGAGGCCCTTCTCCTCCGCCACCCAGAGCGCTCCATGCAGGGCGCTGACGGAGCTCAGACCGACCCTCAGCTTGTCCAACCCAAAGGAGGAGCGGGCAAAGAAGCCCGAGCAAAGTAAAAACAACAGCGCAAGGATGATTCTGCTTCTCATGCCAGCCACCCCCGCGAGTCTTGTCGCCCCATAGCCGGCGTCACAACTCTATGCGTTCGCTCTCGGGTACAAGGCGTCCATCATTTTGCGTTTGTGCTGCAGCGGAGTCCCCAGGTACTGATACAGCGTGTGGGCCATGACGCTGTGCGCCATCAAAGGATGCTGATAGTCCGTCCCCGGCCCGGCGAAGACCATGTGCGCAAAATTGCAGACCTGGTAGTAGGCCTCACTAGCAACCGCCTTGGCCTCGTGCGAGCTGGCAGCGGCAGGCTGGCCCGAATCGAGCCTCCAAAGCGTCTCGTACGTAACATAGCGCGCGGCATCAAGGTGGATCGAGAGATCCACACAGTGGTCCTGCACGCGCTGGAAGCGGCCGATTGGCTGGCCGAACACGACTCGCGTTCGCGTGTATTCGGCGGTGAAATCAAAGATCTCCTGGCACGCTCCGACCTGGTAGGCGCAAAGAATAGGCATCGCCTTCTCCAGAGCGGCATCGAGGATCCGCCAACCCGCTCCGATTTCGCCCAGCAGATTGGCGCCAGCCACCTGCACGCGATCGAAGTGGACCTCTGCAACCGATGCCAGGTAGCCGACTTGGGGCGTGATGGATACTCCCGGAGTCCCTCGATCCACCAGGACGAGCGCTATCCCGCCACTCTCCGTCCGCGCCGCGCAGATGAAGTGCGTTGCCGCCTCGGCGTCGAAGACAAAGCGCTTGGCGCCATCGAGCACGAGACCACCACTTGTCCTGGTGAGCCGTGTTTCAACCGATTCAGGTCCCCAGTGCGCTCCCTTGTCCGTGATCGCGGCGACGACGATGGATTTCCCGCTGCATATGGCAGGGAGCAAAGATTTTTTCTGCTCCTCGGCAGCGCCTTCGAGAACCAGCTGCGCGCCGAGCACGCCGGAGGAGAAGAAAGGTCCGGGGAGCGGACCGCGCCCCAGCTCTTCAAACACGACGGCACAGTCGGTGAAGGAAGCGGCGGCGCCGCCGTACTGCTCAGGAATTACCATTCCTGACCAACCAAGTCCCGCGGCCTTACGGTATAGATCGATCTGGGAAGTCTCTCTCTTAAGGAACCACTGAGTGAGCACATGGGACGGAGCCTCGGCTCTCACAAAGTCGGACGCCACCTTTTTGAACATGTTCTGTGTTTCGGTCAGTTGTAGATCCATATACAACCTCTCAAATCGTAAAGCTCACTATTTGACCTGTCGGATATGTCAGACGGAGTGGCATCTACAGCGAGCACTTTTCACTCGTGTCATTCTGAGCCGAAGGCGAAGAATCTCTCAAACAAGCGAGACCCTTCGCTACGCTCAGGGTGACAGAGAGCGACGCGAGTGCATGATTCGCTTGCAACTCGATCCGACACTGAAATCCAAGTTTCTACACCTAAATAGTCTCCGGCGCTTTCTCTTTTGTCGGGCGACCGAGGCCGACGCGGCGCGCAAAAATCAGCCGGTCGGTATCCAGAGTGCCGCCGCCATGGAACTGCCCGGGCCCGCTGCGCACGACGTACTCAAAGTCCACGACCTCGTGGACCGTGTGATCCGGATCCAGGGCGTCACAGCCCATAATCTGCTGCAAGCGCTCACCGTTTCTGAGCCGCACCATCCGTTGGTAGTATCTGAACTGGGCGCCGCCATAGGGATGCGGCTCCCTGACGAAGCGGTGCCAGAAGTTGCGCCGCGCAAAGAGGTTCACGGCGTGCAGCTCGATCATCATGTCGGCGATGATGTCTCTTACGTTCGTCTCCTCGATCAGAGGTTTCCCGTCGACTTTCATCTCCCGGCAGTATTCCACCACCCGCTCAACTAAGGGGTCCGCCCCCACTCTTCCCTCGCCGCCATGTTCCAGTTCAAGGTGCGTGTGGGCCACTCTCCAGCCGTTGTTCTCGCCGCCGACTAGATATTTTGCCGGCAGCCGGACGCCGTCAAAGAAGACCACATTCTTTATCCCCATCATGAGGTGCATGTGCTGGATCGTTATCCCCGGCAGGTTCGCCGGAATGTGGAGCCAGCCGAGATTCTCATGCCGCGAGCCGGACGGGTTGGTACAGACGAGCGTCCAGAGGAAGTCCGGCGGGAGGTGGTGGCCCACCATGACTTTCTGACCGGTGACCATGTAATGGTCTCCATCTCTGATCGCCTTGGTTTGACAGTTGGCCACGTCGCTCCCGCCCTGCGGTTCCGTGAGCACCTGCCAGACCGACACTTCTCCGCGCACCATCGGAGGTAGGAACTCTCGCTTCTGCTCTTCGCTGCCCCACTTCAGGATGACCGGCGCGACGATGCGCGCGAGCGTGTAGAATACGTGATTCAGGCTGATGCCGTAGCGATCAAGCTCGGTCTCCAGCACCAGCTGGTGGTCGAACGTCAGTCCCGCGCCTCCATACTCCACCGGGAACATAGGGAACAGCCAGCCCTTTTTTCCCAGCTTGCCGGCCAGGTTGCGCCTGAACCGATACTCTTCGTCATTCTCCCG
Organism: Deltaproteobacteria bacterium; assembly: GCA_023250495.1. Taxonomy (GTDB): domain Bacteria; phylum Desulfobacterota; class Binatia; order UBA9968; family UBA9968; genus JAHFAP01. Next base: position 6,466 of record JAHFAP010000107.1, read on the forward strand.
GGTCGACCATGAGGCCGACCACCTTAGGTGCTCGGAACCGCGCATATTCTCTTGAAGCCATGCGCGGACTTCCTTTCTGAACGGGGCGATCTCCGGCGGATCAGTTTGTAGACTAAAGTCCATGGAGAACTCCTTTTTGCGTTATTTCGTGGCTTCCTGATGCAGCGGGAAGCATCGTCGTTGGTGTCCGCGGATCGACAAGCTCACCACCCTGAGCAGCTCACCGCCGAAGGGCGGATCGTTTTCGTGAGCCAGCGCGAGCATGGATGACCATCCCACGGTATCCGTACCATATTATCCAGCGGAGTAAAAATAACCAACCGATCTTTCCTCCTCCATCCCACACCCTCCGAATTCTTGACCGCAGGGCGCGGTTTGGAGTATGGGGCAAGGTGAGCCACTGCTGTGCAAAGCAGGTTTAGGGAGGAAAAATGAAAGATTTGACGATTATCGTTGGGACGATCGGCCAGAGTGTCATGCGCAGCACGGACAATGGGAAGAGTTGGGAGCGCATCGGACCGCGCCGCGGGTTTCCTTACGAAGCCCTGGTGCGCTGCCTAGCCGTACATCCGCATAATCCGCACGTACTATTCGCAGGCACCGAGAGAGGGCTTTACCGGAGCGACGATGCGGGGGCGCAGTGGCGCTTCATCGATTCGGCACTCAATCCTTATTATATCTGGTCTCTGGCCATTGATCCCGTCGAGCCGGAGATCATGTTCGCGGGAACCGGCACGCCTACCCCAGCCGCGATCTTTCGCTCCACCGACGGCGGGAAAAGTTGGGAGAGGCGGCCGGTGGATGTGGCGGCCGAGTGCGAGAACGTGGGCGTTCCAAGGGTGACGGGCATAGCTATTGACCCGGAGGATCGTCGGAACGTCTGGATGGGGCTCGAGGTGGACGGCGCGCGGCGCAGCACGGACCGAGGC
>JAHFAP010000107.1:7494-10248 GCA_023250495.1 Deltaproteobacteria bacterium
GCCTCGCCTACGCCTACCGCCGGCTGATCGAGCCGGTTGATCAGCTCGATCTCCACATCCGGAACCTCGGGAAAGGTGAGGATCGGATACGAACTCCAGTCGAGGCTGGTCACCCTTGAGCGATCGAACTTTACCTCTTCCTTGAGCGTGCGGCTCACCGCCTGAATGACATTTCCCTCGATTTGGTTTCTAACGCCGTCGGGGTTGATGATAAGCCCACAGTCATGAGCGACCGCCACGCGCTTAACCCGGACCTGGCCGTTTGCCGGGTTGACCTCCACCTCGGCCACCGTAGCCACATACGCTTCGGTTCGTTCGTACTGCACAAACGCCACGCCACGTCCGCACACCTTTGCCGCGCGCCTGACCGCGCGCAGGATGCGGAGGTGCGTTCCGCACCGGCTCTTCATCTCTTAGCCTTTTCCGCGAATGTCCAGTCATAAACCGCCTGAGGCTTCACTGACTTTTTCTCAGTGTCTTTGGCTCTGAACGTTCCCACGGCGATCCATTCTTCCGCGACCGAGTCGGGGGCGGTTAGTTCCGGGTTATACTGCTCGCGATACAGAGAATAAAATCTTTCGGCGGCGGCGCGGTCGATGCTCAGCGCTTTCTCCACCCAACCGACGCCGACCTCGCGCTGGCCCTGAAGGTATAAAATCGCTAATCGCAGCGCCCTGAGAAGCCGGACGATCTCCTCCGGATCTTTTTCAATCTTCTTCTGAGCGACGCTGACTCCGGTGATGGGAATCCTGACGAGCTCGGCAAATTCCTGCACGGAAACGAGCGTCCTAAATCCCTTTTGCTCGGCCCTGTATTCAAACGGGCTGTTGACGACGGTCGCATCGACGGCGCCGCCGATGAGCGCCGCAAAGCGGGCGTCGGGGCTGCCGCTGACAGCGGCGAGCGTGACATCTTTGTTTGGGTCCAGTCCGCTCCGGCTGAGAGCCGTGTAGATCGCGAAATCGGCCGAGCTCCCGAATGAATTGATTGCTATCCTTTTGCCTTTGAGAGCCTTGAGATTATCAATCTCCGGCTTTGCGACGATGGCATAGCCGCTGGATTTCGCCACCGCAGCGACGATTTTCACCGGAAGTCCGCGGGCCGCGGCGCCAGCGACGAAAGGCAGGATGGTGATGTAATCGACCTCGCCCGCCATGAGAGCCGTGAGCATCAGGTTCGCTCCCTGGAATTGAATGAACCTGACTTTAAGGCCTTCCTTGTCGAAGAAACCCCTTTCTGCGGCGACCCTGAAGGGGAGCGCGGTCCAATTGGACCCACTGGTCCAGCCAATGTTGAGCACTTTGGTTTCCGCGCTTTCTGCATCTGCAGCCAATCCAACGACAAGGAGAAACGACAGGATGAATCGGCGGAAAACAGCGTTGGGTTTCATTCGATCTTCCCTCCCTCAGGCCTGCGCCGATATTTCAAAGTTGACCTCTCCTTTACTTAGTCCTCCACATAGATGTCAATGGTTGGGGACAACCGGCGCGCGCCGACCCCGTTTCCGGCTAAAGGCGCCAATTGACCCATGGCGACTTGCCGAGCATGGCCCGCTGCAAATATACTCTTGCTCAACAACCATGGCACCAAGCAGAAAGAAGGTAAGGAGAAAACTATGAAGGGTGTGTTGGACGGAGTCAGAGTATTGGAGCTGGGCAATTTTATCTCCGGACCCTATGCGGCGATGTTGCTCGCGGACATGGGGGCCGAAGTCGTCAAGGTGGAAAACCCCAAGGGAGGCGACCCGTTCCGCGGCTGGGATCTGGGCGGAGACCAGCCGAATTTCTGGGCTTACAATCGGGGCAAGAAGAGCGTCACGTTGAATCTTCAGACTGCCGAGGGTCGCGAGATATTCTACCAACTCTGCCGCAAGGCCGACGTGGTCCTGGAAAACTATCGGCCGGGCGTAACGAAAAAATTGGCCATCGACTACGAAAGCCTCCGTCCGTTGAACGAAAGGCTGATCTACTGCTCCATTACCGGAATGGGCGCCACCGGTCCCTACGCCCATAGACCTGCCTACGACACGGTAGGTCAGGGACTCGGCGGCATGCTGAGCCTCTTGATCGAGCGCGAAAACCCAAGGCCGATCGGGCCCGCATTTTCCGATTGCTTGGGCGGCGTCTTCGGCGCCATCGCCGTGTTGGGCGCGCTGTGCGCCCGGGCGCAAACCGGCCGCGGCCAGTACGTCACGACCTCCATGGCCGGCGGCACGCTGGCGTTTCTCAATGCGCCTGCAACCGAGTACCTGGCCACGGGCGAGATACCGGGCCCGACCAGCCGCCCACGCGCCTCTCAGACCTACGCGTTCGCGGCTTCCGATGGCCTCCTCTTTGCACTTCATCTTTCCTCGCCGCCGAAATTCTGGGAAGGACTGTGCAAGGCAGCGGGCCATCCGGAACTCAGCGACGACCCGCGCTTCAAGACTCGGGTTGATCGGCGGCGCAACTACGAGGAGTTACGGCGGACTCTGGCCGCGATCATGAAGGAGAAGCCTCGCTCCTATTGGCTGGAGAGGCTTGAAGCCGAGGACGTGCCCCACACGCCGGTGTACAACATGGCCGATCTGTTTCAGGACCCACACATCAAGCACATGGGCATGGAGATCAAAATTGATCGGGAAAAGAAACCGCCGATTCGCACGGTGCGATTCCCGGTGGATTACAGCGATACCAAGATTGCGCATCCGGCTCCGCCGCCGGGGCTCGGCGAGCATAACGTCGAGTTCTTCAAACCGCTCGGCTGGGACGAGAA
>JAHFAP010000108.1 GCA_023250495.1 Deltaproteobacteria bacterium
TCTTGAAGCCAATCCGTCTCGATTTTCCAGGCGTATAGGGAAACTTTATTACAGAATAGGGGATCTGTTGTCTCTTCGCCGCCTCTATTATTAATCTTTGTTGCGAAATATATTTTTCCAACCTATTTCGAAATCCATCCTTCGTGACCATCTGTTGCTGGAGCTTCCGCCACGCGCTAGACCTCTCTGAATGCAAGCTTCTCTTCTCAATTTCATTCTCGTCCAATTGCAAGATAAAGACATGAACAGGCAGCGTTCTCAAGACATTGATGATCTCATCGTATTCTCTTTCAAGTTCCGGTTGCCTGACGATTATCGACACGTACGTAGACAAATGGAATCTGTTCAAAAGAAACACAGCGTTCTCGTCCCGACTGACGATATCTTTTAGATAGTTTACGAAGAGCTTCATAAAATTAACTCGTAATTTGAGAATGCCCTCAATCGGAAAGTGCTTCCACGAGTGCAATAGCTCGCCTTCGGAATAGTCATACACATCTCGGCCTTTGACCTTCTCTTTTAAGTATGCCTGAAACGTGTCTTTGCCAGACCCGGAAATTCCTTCGATAATGAGAACGCGATAATCTAATGCAATTCTCTCCAGGAAGTAGGAATCTTCATCCTGCAGCCGCCGAAGCTGGAGAAGATTCCGCACGTGGACAGGAACAATTCCCATAGGTCTTACTAATATGACGACTGCTCCGCTAGTTCATTTGCACCCTAGGCCGCACGTGTTCATACCAGCGTGCCGACGGGAAGAATTTCCTGACAACCTCGTACACGAAGGTACCACCACATCGCGGTAGATGGAGAAATACAAATTTATCGGTTATGAGCATCTTTTCCACCATCCTCATCGTCGAGCGAAGAAAGCATAACAGACGCGCTAGCCGAGCTCATTCGTTGGTAATCGGGGAACGTGGATGAGCACCGCCTGGTCTCATATCATAGTGACAATGGTTGTCAACTGCGTACAAATGTAGACAGGCTTCTCGTTAGGTGAGGACAAGCGCAATGAGGCGCACGGGGCATTTCAGAGCGAGTGTCCTCGGTACTGTGGAGCACAAGATACGTATACCTACACTTGCCAGTGGGATTGAGGTATAAGAGGCAGGGTATTAAATTTAGCCAGGGAGGAGAATATGGCGACGCTAGGTTTCATCGGCACTGGAGGCATGGGCGGTGGCATGGCCGCCAATTTGATAAAGGCTGGACACCGTTTGGTCGTTAACGATCTGAGGCGCGAGGTGACACGGAATTTGGAAAGCCAGGGGGCGGAATTCAAGGAATCTCCCAAAGCCGTCGCCGAGGCCTCGGAGCTGGTGCTCTCCATGCTTCCCTACAACGAGGCGGTCAAACAGGTCGGGTTGGGCAAAGGCGGGTTGCACGAGGCAGCCAAGGGGGCAAAGATCTGGATCGATTTCAGCAGCATCGATAAAAAGACAATCCTCGAGGCCAATGAAGGATTAGCGAAGAATGGGTGGAAGATTCTCGATGCCTCGGCCGGAGGCGTCGAAGAGCATGCCGCCGCGGGCACGCTCTCGTTATGGGTTTCCGGGCCGAATGATTTGTTCGACCGGCATCTCTCAATCTTCCAGGCGATGGGAAAGAATATCATCCACGTCGGAGAGTTGGGGAATGCCAAGCTGGTGAAGAATGCGATGGCGATGTTTGCCGCGATTCAACATATGGGACTGGTAGAGATCGCTACCTGGCTCAAGAAGGGAGGGGTTTCGGAAGAGACCTTTCAGACGGTTCTACGCAAGTCGCAGAGCCATTCGGAGGCACTCGAACGGATGTGCCAGACGCTTGTGAGCCGGAACTTCAAGCCGCGCAAGTCCTGGATGCCCAAGGATGTCGGGTTCGGCCTGGAGATGGCCAAAGAGATGCAGGTGCCGATGCCGTTTAGCGCGCTCGCCTACCAACTGTTTGCGATTGCGCAAGCGAACGGCCTCGATGGATATGAGGCGACCGGCATCGCCCATCATGCTTATGCGTTGATCTCAGGAGAGAAGAAAGGCTAAGGGCTTCCCTTGGTTCCCCTTGAGAGCCTCTCCCGTTTTTTGAGCTTTCTGCTGCGCCATCGTCCCAGGGACTATCCGCTCAGCTTCGACCGGCAGGGATTTGTCTCGTGGACGGAGTTGATGGGAACTGTCCAGGCGCGCTTCCCGGAGGTCGCCGAGGGAGAGATTCTCGGTGTCATCACGGGTTCTGACAAAAAACGCTTTGAGATGCGCGAAGGCAAGGTGCGCGCCACTTACGGCCATTCCTTTGCCGTAGATCTTGGGGTTGAGAGCATAGAGCCGCCTGCCGCTCTCTACCATGGCACGGCCCGTGATCTGGCTCAGAACATTCTGCGCGAAGGGCTTAAGCCGAGTGGGCGGGCCTATGTTCATCTCAGCGCATCCATGGAGGAAGCCGTCGCCATCGGGAAAAGGCGCGATCCTACTCCGGCTGTTCTGGTCGTTGACTCTCGCGCCGCCCACTTGAGCGGGATTCACTTTTACTCCTCAGGCCCGCTGTACCTAACGGCGGAAATCCCGCCGCGGTTCCTCTCTCTGTGGGAAAAGTGAATCGCCGGCTCAACGATCGTCATGCCGCTTACGGCTATCGCCGCCTGGATTGACTTTGGCACGAAAAGGACGCTATAAATAATCAATTCCGGAGCCTTTTCAGAGTTTGCATATGGAAGTCAACCCGCAAAGGATTCGTCTCATCTGGTGGCGACGCCGGGAAAAGCGAGGGATGAAAACAGGGAGAGATGAAGAGTCACCTTAGGGATCTGTTGACCCAGGCTATTGAAAAAACGGCGAAGGGGGAAGAGCTGAAAATGACAGATCTTCCCCCTTTGCTTCTTGAGCCTCCCAAGCAGAAGGAGTTTGGCGATCTGGCCTGCAACGTGGCCTTGATCTGGGCCAAGCAGCAGAGGAAGCCGCCGAGGGCCATCGCGGAGGCGATTCTCAAAAACCTCGAAGACCGGGATGGGATACTGGCCCGTGCGGGAATCGCCGGCCCCGGCTTTCTCAATTTTTCTTTCTCGCCCAAGTTTTACTACCAGCGGCTCGGAGAATTTGCCGCGGGGAAAGAGCTGGAGCCGAATCTGGGCCGGGGAGAGAAGGTCCAGGTAGAGTTTGCCAGCGTCAATCCTACCGGGCCGCTGCATGTGGGACACGGCCGGGTAGCGGTGATCGGCGACGTTCTGGCGCGGCTTCTGGGAGCGGTCGGATTTGATGTAGAGCGGGAATATTACGTCAACGATGCCGGAAATCAGATGGAGAAGCTGGGACTGTCGCTCTACCTTCGCTACCGGGAACTTTACGGAGAAAAAATTGCGTTTCCGGAAGACGGCTATCCAGGAGAGTATGTCAAAAAGCTGGCCGCGGATGCCGGGCGACAATGGGGCGAGAAGTTTCTTTCCGAAGCGAGCGATGCGACGATCGCTTTTTTCAGCCAATACGGCGGGGAGAATCTGCTTGCCGCGATTCGGAGCGATTTGTCTGCGTTCGGCATTACTTTTGATTCTTTTGTAAGCGAGAAAAATCTTAGGGCGCGCGGGGAGGTAGAGGAAACTATCCCGTTGCTGAGCGACAGGGGCATGCTTTACGAACAAGAGGGGGCGCGGTGGTTTAGGTCCACCGCCTACGGAGATGACAAGGACCGCACGGTGATCAAAAGCAATGGCGAGCTGACTTACTTTCTCAGCGACATCGCGTATCATCGAAACAAGCTGGAGCGCGGCTTTAAAAAGCTGATCAATGTTTGGGGCGCGGACCATCACGGTTATGTCCCTCGGCTCAAGGCGGCGCTGAGCGCCCTGGGATATGATCCGCAGCTCCTCCAGGTTGTCCTGGTTCAGATGGTGCACCTTACCCGCGGCGGAGAGCCGGTCAGAATGGGCAAGCGCCAGGGAGAGTTCGTCTCGCTGCGCGAAGTCGTGGACGAGGTGGGCGCGGATGCGGCGCGATTTTTTTTCTTGATGCGCAAGTCAGACAGCCATCTGGATTTTGATCTGGAGCTGGCCAAAAAGGAGTCGAGCGAGAATCCGGTTTTCTACGTCCAGTACGCGCACGCGCGCATCGCCAGCATCTTCGAGCAGGCGCGTCAGGCAGGCCTTGAGGTGGATGACGTGATCATGCGCGATATCAAAGTGGAATGCCTGGCTCAGCCGGAAGAGATCGAGCTGATCAAGCGCGTTATTCAGTTTGCCGAGGTGATCGAAGAGAGCGTAAAAGAGCTCGAGCCGCACCGGCTGGTATTTTATCTGCTCGAGCTGGCGGGGGAGTTCCACCGGTACTACAATCGCTTCCGGGTGATCTCTGACGATCCGGCCCTGACCAAGGCCCGCCTCCTGCTCGTGCGCAACGTGCAGAAGGTCATTCGCAGGGGCTTGAATCTGCTGGGGGTGACGGCGCCATTGAAAATGGCCGCTCGCTCCGAGGAGACGATGTCCTGAACGTCCTACTGGCAGGCGATACACGAGTTAGGCGGGTTTCATAGGATCAGGGGGTGAATTCCATGGCCGAAAATCGCAAGGACAGAGGAAATGGCCTCTCCTACTTCAACCGAGCCCAGTTGGTCATCCTGGCAACGGCATTTACGCTGACATGCGTGCTGGTCTTTCTTCTGGGCATTCTAATCGGTCAGGGGATCGAAGAGCGGAAGCTGCTAAAGCAGGAGGAACCGCTGGTAAAAGTCCCGCTTCAGCCTCTCACCCCGGGCGCGAAATCCGCCCAGGGGGCGCCGGCTAAGGACGAGCTGACTTTTTACGATACTCTAGCCAAGGCCCCCTCCGCCGCGCAGCCGGCCAAGGAGGCGAAGAGCGCGGAGAAGGCGGCGAAGCCGGAAGTGAAGGAAGTGAAGGAGGCAAAGGGAGCAAAGGAAGCAAAGGAAGCGAAGCCGGCGGTAAAGGAAGTAAAAGAGGCAAAGACGGCGAAGGCAGGCGACCCAGAGAAAACAGCCGCGAGCGCGCAGAAGGCAAAGGAAAAAGCGGGAGCGGAGAGCGCGGCGTCGGAGACGAAGAAGCCGGCGCCGGCCCAGAAGTCCGCAGAAGAAGAAAAAGCTAAGGCTGAGACGGCGCCGCGGGAAGGGAGCTGGGCGGTTCAGGTCAATGCCTTTCCCGATGAAAAGTCCGCCCAGAGGCTGGTTGAGAGGCTGAAAGAGAAGGGTTACGATGCTTACATCGTTCTGACCAACATCAAAGGACGGGATTGGTACCGCGTCCGTGTGGGCCATTTTGCCAAGCGCGAGGAGGCAAAGGGGCTTCAGGAGGATCTTCAGACCAAAGAGAAGTTCACCAAAGCCATGACCGTGAGCCGGTAGTAAAACAGCCGGGAAGCTGTCAGCAGTCAGCTCTCAGCAAAAACAGGGAAGAGAGGGGGGGCTGATAGCTGAAAGCTGATTGCTTCTTTGCTGGGGCTCCCAGGAGGTTGACGGGAGATAGTTTATGGACATCAAAGAAGCCATCAGCAAAGTGGTTGACAGAATAGACCTGACGGAGGAGGAGACCATATCCGTCATGAACCAGATCATGACCGGGGAGGCGACTCCCTTGCAGGTGGCCTCGTTCCTCACCGCCCTGCGCATGAAAGGCGAGAAGGTGCAGGAGATTACCGGCGCTGCGCGGGTGATGAGGGAGAAGGTTCACCGCGTCAGAGTCAAAGCCGATCTTGTGCTCGATGTTGTCGGAACGGGAGGCGATCGGAAAGGGACCTTCAACATATCAACGGCCTCGGCTCTTGTCGCGGCGGGCGCCGGGATCACCGTGGCCAAGCACGGCAACCGCTCCGTCTCCAGCCAGTCTGGGAGCGCCGATGTCTTGACGGCGCTGGGGGTAAAGGTCGATGCGCCCAAAGAAAAAGTCGAGGAGTGTCTGGAGAAGATCGGCGTCGGCTTCCTGTTCGCGCCGCTTTTGCACGAGGCGATGAAGTACGCCGTCCAGCCGCGCCGCGACATCGGTATCAGGACGATCTTCAACATTCTTGGCCCGTTGACGAATCCGGCCGGAGCGACCCACCAGCTCACCGGGATCTATGATGGAAAGCTGACCTCTTTGATTGCCGAGGTGTTGAAAAATCTCGGGACTCGTAGGGCGATGGTCGTTCACGGCATGGAAGGAATGGATGAGATCTCCCTCTGCGGTCCGACACGAGTTTCAGAGCTGCGCAACAGGAGGGTGCGCAATTATACGCTGACGCCCGCGAAGGTCGGGCTGAAGCGATGCCGGCTGGACGATCTTCGTGGCGGAACCCCACAGGAGTGCGCCACGATCCTGAGAGGGGTGCTCGGAGGCGAGAAGGGGCCAAGGCGAGACATGGTGCTCCTCAACAGCGGCGCAGCGCTCTATGTCAGCGGCGCTGCCGACTCGATCGCTCAAGGCATCCGGCTCGCCGCTGAATCGATCGACTCCGGCAAAGCCCAGGCAAAGTTGGAACGGCTGGTCGAGATGACCAACGCGAATTAGCTAAAAAGCGCTCAGCTTTCAGCTATCAGCTTTCGGTCAGTCCGAGAATGTTAAAGCTGACTGCTGATCGCTGACCGCTGATCGCTGGTAGTCCATGTTCCTCGAAACAATTGCCGAGCATGTGCGGGAGGAAGTCAAGTCGAGGCGGCTCAAAACGCCTCCCTCGTCGCTGCGGGAGCGGCCTCTTTTCGCTCTTCCTACTCGCGGCTTTGCCGCAAGCTTAGCGGGACCGTCGCGCCGCATCATCGCCGAGGTGAAGCGCGCCTCGCCGTCGCAAGGAGTGATCCGGCAAGAGTTCGACCCGGTCAAGATCGCCAGAGACTTTGTCGCCAACGGCGCGAGCGCTTTGTCGGTGCTGACCGAAGAGCGCTTCTTTCACGGCAGCTTGATTTATCTGGAGCAGATCAGAAGGGAAGTCGCTGTTCCCGTGCTGCGCAAGGATTTCATCCTGGACGGCTATCAGTTGCTGGAGGCGAGGAGTTTTGGCGCCGACGCGGTGCTGCTGATCGTTGCTCTGCTCGATCCGGTTTTGCTTAAGGAGCTTATGGCTCAGGCCAACGCGCTCTCGCTCGACGTTGTGGTGGAGGTTCATACCGAAGCAGAACTGGAATGCGCGCTCAAAGCCGGCGGCCGGTTGATCGGAATCAACAACCGAGATCTCGAAACGTTTGAGGTCAAGCTGGAGACGACCGAGTGGCTGCTGCCTCTGGTTCCGCCGGGAGTTCTGGTGGTTTGCGAGAGCGGGATCGAGAGTGGGGAGCAGGTCAAGCGACTTGAAAAGTTAGGGGTTCATGCGTTTCTGGTCGGCGAGGCGCTGATGCGGGCGCCGGATCCCGGGGCGAAGCTGAGGGAACTGTTAGGAAGCTAAGAAGCGATCAGCTTTCAGCAATCAGCTCGGACTCCGGATGCTGACGGCTGAGCGCTGAGTGCTGAATGCTATGGTGAAAGTCAAAGTCTGCGGCATCACGAATCTCGAAGATGCGATGACGGCGGTGGAGCTTGGCGCCGATTTCCTGGGATTTAACTTTTATCCGCCCAGCCCGCGCTATGTGTCCCCGGAGCGGGCGAGGACGATTCTGTCGCAGGTGCCACCGCAAGTCGGCAACGTGGCCCTCTTTGTCAACGAGACGAAGGAGAAGGTTCACGAGATATTGGACTACGGCGCTCTTGAGGACGGCAGGCAGGGCTTTTGCGGCCTGCAGTTTCACGGGGAGGAGAGCGCGGCATACTGTAGCGGATGGGAATTTAAAGTCATCAAGGCATTTCGGATTCGGAATCAAGAGTCGGTGAGCGGCATCGGAGGGTTTCCGGCCGATTACTACCTCCTGGACTCTTGGGCGCCCGGCTATGGCGGCTCGGGCGCGCCATTTCCCTGGAGCTGGATCGAGGGGTTAGAGTCCGACCGGTTGATTCTTGCCGGCGGCCTGGATGCCGGAAACGTGGCCGAAGCGATTCGTCTGATTCATCCCTACGGAGTGGACGTCTGCACCGGAGTTGAGGTCAAGCCTGGAATCAAAGACCATGGGAAACTCAAGGAATTCATTCTTGCAGCCAAGAGTGCCTGATCAGCACGGTCACTTCGGCATCTATGGCGGCCGGTATGTGTCCGAGACGCTGATGCCGGCGCTGATCGAGTTGGAAAAGGCTTACCGGTCGGCGCGGCGCGATCCTGCCTTTCGCCGGGAGTTTCATCACGATCTCAGCGAGTACGCGGGCAGGGAGACGCCGCTTTACTTTGCCGAGCGGCTGACGAAAAAACTGGGCGGCGCGCGGATCTATCTCAAGCGCGAGGATCTCTGCCACACCGGCGCCCATAAGATCAACAACACCTTGGGACAGGCTTTGCTCGCCCGCAGGATGGAGAAGCGGAGAATTATCGCCGAGACCGGCGCCGGCCAGCACGGCGTGGCGACGGCGACCGTGGCGGCCAGGTTCGGCATGGAATGCGAGATTTTCATGGGTAAGGAGGACGTGGCGCGGCAGTCGTTGAACGTTTTCCGCATGAAGCTTCTCGGCGCCAAGATGAGGGTCGTGGAGTCAGGGAGCAACACGCTCAAGGACGCCATGAACGAGGCGCTGCGCGATTGGGTAACGCATGTCCGCACCAGCTACTATCTCATCGGCTCTGTGGCCGGTCCCCATCCTTATCCCATGATGGTGCGCGACTTTCAGTCGGTGATTGGCAAGGAAGCGAAACGGCAGATTCTCGCCATCGAGGGACGCCTGCCGGACTATCTCGTCGCCTGCGTCGGCGGAGGAAGCAACTCCATAGGTCTCTTCTATCCCTTTCTCCGCGATGCCCGGGTCAAGATGGTCGGAGTGGAAGCGGCAGGCTCCGGGCTGAAAAGCGGACGTCACGCCGCGACTATTCTGGGAGGGAAGGTGGGCGTGCTCCACGGCAGCAAGAGCTACCTACTCCAGGACAGGGATGGGCAGGTGCGCCACACCCATTCTATCGCCGCAGGGCTTGATTACCCGGGCGTGGGACCGGAGCTGAGCTACCTCCGCGATCAGGGCAGAATCCGCTTTGCCTCGGCGACCGACCGCGAGGCGATCGCGGCTCTTCAGGAGTTGGCCGAGGTGGAAGGGATCATTCCGGCGCTCGAAAGCGCCCATGCCGTTGCGGAGGTGATGCGGCTTGCGCCCCGTCTGAAAAAGGGCCAGACCATCGTGGTCAACCTTTCAGGTAGGGGAGATAAGGACATGGGCACCGTGGGCGACTATCTGGGAGTGAAACTATAAATTTTGAATTCTCAATTTTGAATTTTAAATTCAAAACTCAAAATTCAACATTCAAAATTGGATTAAAGTGAATCGTATCGACGCCAGGTTTGCCGAGCTAAAGAGACTAGGAGAGGCGGCGTTGATTCCCTTCGTGACCGCCGGCGACCCGGAAATTAAAACCACGCTGGGAATCCTGCATGCGCTGAAGCAGGCTGGGGCGGATGCCATCGAAATTGGAGTCCCTTTCTCCGACCCGATGGCCGATGGAGCTACCATTCAACGGGCCTCGGAGCGGGCCTTGAACAGCGGGACATCGCTCCCGCACGTTCTCAAGCTGATTCGCGAGTTTCGCCGCGATTCGGAGATTCCCGTGATTCTCTTTGGCTATTACAATCCTTTTTTTCACTACGGACTCAAGCGGTTCGTGCGCGACGCCAGAGCGGCGGGAGTCGATGGGATCCTATGCGTTGATCTCCCGCCGGAAGAGAGCGGCGAGCTGAGACGGAGGGCAGAGAACGAAGGGCTGCACACGATCTTTCTTTTGGCGCCCACCAGTGATGCCGGCCGGATCAGATTGGTTGCGCGCCTGGGTCGGGGATTTATCTATTATGTCTCGGTGACCGGAGTGACCGGAGCGCGCCGCGGGTTGGAGGGCCAGCTCCAGGCGCAGGTGGCGCGGATTCGTCGCTACACCTCGCTTCCCATCGGTGTCGGCTTCGGCATCTCGACGCCGGAGCAGGCAGCCCGCATCGCTTCTTTCGCGGACGCTGCGGTGGTGGGGAGCGCCTTGATCGACGTAATGGAGAGAGCGGGGCGGAACGGCGAGAAGGTTAGGCGGGCAAGGACCTTCGCGGCCCGGCTCAAACGAGCGATGAAGAGAGTCGCCAAATAGCCATCAGCTTTCAGCGATCAGCTTTCGAGCTGAAAGCTGACTGCTGACGGCTGATAAGCTTAAAAGATGTCGTCCTACTCTGAGACCCTGAATTATATCTTCAACCTCCGCGGGGGCGAGATCGACCTCCGGCTCCATCGCGTGG
>JAHFAP010000109.1 GCA_023250495.1 Deltaproteobacteria bacterium
CGAACGAAGGTGCTGCTGCCGCGCAGCTCGCGTTCCTTCTGATCGAGTAGCGTCTTCAATTTGAGTTTATTGTTTCTGCGTGGCACGACCTGAATGATCTTCATTTTTGTCGCCTAGCTCCCGCAGACGATCCATTCCCGCGGGAAGCTATTGAGGCTCTCGCAGTCGTTTTTGCGCACGACGAGCGTCTCGCCGAACTGAAGACCCATCATTTCGTCTTTGGTGATGACGTTCGGCTGGATGACGATGACCATGTTCTCGCGGAAAATGATCTCGCCTTCTTCATGCCGCGCGGTCGTGCGGGTCTGGAAGATGGGCGGATACTGATTGGCGCCGTGGATCAGATCGTCGTAGATCGAATAGCCGCGGCGGTGAATGATCTCGGCAGCCTCTTCCGCCTCCCGGACTGAAGTTCCATCTTTGATCACTGACGAGAGGATTTCAAAGAGCTCGACGGCCGCGTCGTGCAGCTTTTTCCACTCCGGCGTCGGCCCTTCGCCTACCGAATAGGTGCGGTGGATCTGGCCGCTGTAGCCCCAATAGCTGCCGCTGATCTCCGTAATCAGACAGTCGCCGCGCTCAAGCCTTCGACTCGACTGGTACTGGGACGGGACCGGAAAATGGGGATCGCGCATCGGCATGCTGGTCATGAAATGAATCCCGGCGTAACCACCGGCCTTAAGATAAGCAGGCTCGATCAGCGCGGGCAGCTCGTCTTCGCGCATTCCGGGTTTCATCCCTTCAGCCAGCGCCTGCATCGATTGGTCAGTCAGCTTTGAGGCGAAGCGAATGCGCTCGATCTCAGCCTGGCTCTTGATGGTCCGGAGCATTCTGAACTTGCCGCCCATCTCAACGAACTGCGCCTGGGGAAAGCGGTCGCGGAGCTTCTGGTACTGGATGTGGGGAATGCTGCCGACGAGGCCGATCCTATCTTTGTCAAACACTCGCTCCCGGAGAAGATTACAAACGCTGTCACCTGTGTTCGCTCCTGCCCATCGGACATCGCATACAACCGATAGTACAGATGCCATTGGCACGTGGTTGTAAAGCTGCACAAGAAGGGTGGGCGGAGCCTTAGCGTTGAAGAGCACGTACGCTTCCCGGCCGCCGGGCCAGTCCGTCAGCCAGTAGATCTCCGAAGCGAACCGGCCGGCGCCGTAAACCAGAAGAGCGTCTACGTTCGCCTGATCCATCAGCGCCGCCACGCTCTTGTGTCGCGCAGCGATCTCGCTGTCGGAAAAGCATGGAAACTGTGAACGGTCGCGCATCCTCTTAACTCAAGAATGTTGAATTATGAATTTTGAGTTTTTAATTAGAGGCGAGAATTCAACATTCAAAATTAAAAATTAAAAATTATTTCAGTTTCAGCAGCCGTTTGGCGTTCCCTTCGAGAATCGCCAGTTTCTCGGCCTCGGAGCAGTCCAGCGCTTCGACCTTCTCGACGGTCAACCAATCTCCAAGGGTGTAGGGGTAGTCGGTTCCCACCATGATATGATCCGCTCCTGCAACTCGCCTTAAGTAATCCAGGGTGTCTACACGATAAACCATGGAGTCGAAGTAGAGATTCTTTTTAAGGTAGACGCTCGGCGGAGAGACGGCTGAAGCCGCACGAGCCCCGCGCCGGACGGCATGACCCTGATCCAGACGGCCAAGTTGATAAGGGAAGAATCCGCCGCCGTGAAGCACGCAGAGCTTCAGATTCGGAAAGCGGTCGAAGACGCCGCTGTAACTCATATAAGCGAGCGAGAGGGTGCTGTCGGCCGGGTTTCCGCAGATGAGGCGTAATCCATAGGGCCCCATCCGCTCGGTGCCGGCCACGTCTTCCGGGTGCATCACGAGCAGGGCATCCAGTTCCTCAGCCTTGCGCCAGAAAGGATCGAAAAAGTCGCTGTTGTAGTACTGGCCGTTCACATTGGACGCGATATAGCCGCCGCGGAGTTTCAGTTCTCGAATCGCATGTTCCAAGACCGCGGCGGCCCTGGGAGGATCCTGCAGCGGGACGGCGGCCAAGCCGACAAAGCGGTCCGGGTATTTGAGCGTGAGATCGCGAGCGCCTTCGTTGTAGCGGCGGCACCACGCCTCGCCCTGTTTTCCTTCAAGCGGGTATCCCAGACTCGCCGTGTGCGGGATGAGCGCGCCGATGGCGATCTTCCCCCGCTCCATCGCCTCGAATCTTTGCTTCAGGCCGGCGAGATCCTGAGTAACGGTAAACTCCGGCGTTCCGGCGAAGGAGATGGCGGTCTCTCCGTTCTTCGTTTCTTTGGCCTTGACGCCGAGGGCCTTTCCCTGCTTGGCCTCGTCCAACAAAGCCTGCGGGATGTAGTGGTGGTGGATATCGATGGCGCAGACACGCATAGTCTCAGAACCCCTTAAGTGCAAAATGCAAATTGTAAATTGCAAACGTCAAAGTGCCGAAGAATGAAAACTTTCATTTTTCACTTTGCACTTTGCATTCCGAGCCGGCATGAATCATGCGGGCTAGAATTCAGATAGCGTCTTCTGGCCGTTCGTACCTCGCCCTGCGCCTTCGCTCTTTGATGGTGGGATAGGCGACCACGATGATGGTGACGGCGATCAGGGCAAGCACGCTGGGAAAGAGGAGCCATTTGGCGCCGTAGGCGGCGGTTGAAATCCAGAGGTAATTTTCGCCGATCTTTCCCAGGATGAGGCCCAAGATAAGCGGTGGTCTGGGCCATCCATAGAGGACCATGAAATAGCCGAGCAGGCCGAAGATGATCGTTACGACGAGATCGTAGATGCTGTTATTCGTGGTAAACGAGCCGATGAAGACGAGGAACAGAAGGAAGGGGATCAACAGGGAGCCGCGGACAAAGGTGAGAGCGGCCAGATGATTGAGGATGAGGAAGCAGATGCCGGCGACTATGATATTGGAGATGATTAAGATCCAGACCATAGCGAAGGTCACGTCCAGGCGGCTCTTAAGCATTTCCGGTCCGGGCTGCAGACCCACGATCAGCATGGCGCCGAGCAGAAGGGCCATGCTTGCGCTTCCAGGGATGCCGAAGGCAATCGTCGGTATGAGGTCGCCGCCCCGGGTCGAATTGTTGGCACACCCCGGGCCTAATACTCCTTCAACGGCGCCTTTGCCTGCGCGGCTTCTATCCTTCAGCCCCTGCACTGCGTGTGCGTAAGCAATCCATTGGGCGATATTGGCGCCCAGCACCGGGAGAATGCCGAAGTAGACTCCGATGAGGCTGCAGCGAAACACGAGCCACCAGTGGCGGAATGTATCCTTAACCCCTTCCATAACCCCGCTGAGTTTTCCTCGAGGCACCTGGGAGATGCTTGTCCCTCTCACGGCTAAATCTACGATTTCGGGAATGGCAAAGAGTCCGACGGTTACCGGAACGATATCCAGCCTGTCCCACAGATAGAGAGAGCCGAAAGTATAGCGCAGGGATCCCGTCTGAGGGTCAACGCCGATGGCCGCGAGCATCAGGCCGACGCCGCCTGCTAGCAGTCCCTTTATCAGGGATGCGCCGGCCAAAGTTCCGATAAAGGTGACGCCCATGATGGTGATGATGAAGAGCTCCGGCGAGCCGAAGAGGAGGACGAGAGGGCGCATGATAGGAATGGATAGGGCTAAAGATAGGGCGCCGATCGTCGCGCCCACAACGGAACTCATAATCGCCGCGCCCAAAGCTCTTCCCGCCTCGCCCTTTTTCGACATGGGATAGCCGTCCAGGATCAGGGCAGCGGAAGAGCCCTCTCCGGGGATGCCGAACAGGATCGAGGTCAGATCTCCGGTCGTTCCCGTCACTGCGAGCATCCCTAGAAGGAAGCAAAAAGCCTCGATGGGAGTTTTTATGGTGTAAGAGAACGGCAGCATCATAGCGAGCGTAGCCAGGCCGCCGATGCCGGGGAGCAGTCCCACCCAGAAGCCGATTAGAATCCCCAGCAACAGATAGCCAAAGGCCGGCCAAGCGAGCACTTGCCAAAAGCCGCTTACGATTGCTTCAAGCATTTTTAATCTCCTTATTGTCCCAGAACCTTCTTCATCCGTTCGACGATGTCCGGTGGCTGGGCAATCACCTCTTTGGCTAGCGCTTCAAGCTCCTCTCCGCTAACCGGGTCCAACTCTAGCATTCTCTTCTCAGCGTCGGCTTTGAATTCGGGATCGTTCATCGTCTTCATAAAGGCATCGCGCAGGATTTTGACCCGATCCGCTGGAACCCCCGGGGGCGCCACATAGGGACGCCCGACATCGCCAGCAGCTAAAATCACGGTGGCAAGACGCCTGCCAGATTCCGGCGTCTTATATTTATCCATGAGTTCATAGATCGTCGGGACACTGGGCAGCCTCGGATCTCGTTTTTTCCCGGTCTGAAAGAGCTCGCGGACAAAACCCTTTTTGCGCCAGGTATGAAAAGGCTCGCGGGCGAAGTAAGCCGTGATGGTAAAGGAGCGGCATATCACCTCGCCTCTTTCCACCGCCAGGTCGATATCGCCCCCGGACTGGTAGCCCGTTATGATGTTAAACTTCGACCCAATGAGTTCCTCGAAAAGTTTCGGCATGTAGTAGCCGGTTGAGGCGGTTCCCGTGGATCCACACTTGGGCGGCTCTTTGGCATTTCGCACATCATCAATGGTCTTGTAGGGGGTGTCAGCTCGCATATAGATGAAATGGTTGGATACAGTGGGAGACCCAATCCAGGTGAACTTTGTCCAATCGAATTTGACCTCTGTGCGGCCAGAAAGCTGGTCGAAATAAAGGGCGGGAAAGATGGCGCCGAGGGTTAGTCCATCCGGCTTTGCAACGTTATATACCTGGTTGGCCGCGATCAAAGAGCCTGCCCCAGCTATATTCTGCGCTATGATATTGGGGTTTCCGGGGATGTATTTGGGAATATACTGAGCGATCGCGCGCGCATAAAGATCATAGACATCGCCAGCTTTGGTGCCCACGACGATGGTGATGTTCTTACCCTGATAGAAGGGGGCCTGAGCCTGGAGCTCTCGAACAAAGGCAAAATGTAAAACGCAAATTGCAAAAGTCAAAATGAGAGAATTCACACGATCCATTTTGCATTTTTCACTTTTCATTTTTCATTGCCTCCTTAAGGTATGGGAATGCAAAGCTCCTGCCGGGTCACCTTACCCGGAAAAACATCCATGCAGCTTCCGTCCTCAACAACAACCTTCCCGTTTACAACCACTGCCTGTATCCCTTGGGGATGGCGGCGCACTTCGTTCGCGTCCACTTTCTCAGGCAGCCGCTCGCTGACCAGGTCCTGGATCTTGTCCGGATCGAAGACCGTGATGTCCGCCGGCCAGCCGGTCTTCAGCAGGCCGCGGTTGAGTTTCAGCTTGGCGGCGGGAAATCCGGTCAACTTCCATACCGCCTCTTCCAGCGGGAAGAGCTTCTTCTCGCGGCACCAATATCCCAGGACTCTCGCGGGGGCGCCATGCCAGAAGAAGCGGTCGAGGTGGGCCCCCACGTCGGTGCCGATCAGCCCCTGTTGGCTCTTGATCATGTTCGCGAGGATATCCGGATGGCCGTTGGCGAATCCCTGGTAAATACACCGGGAACGGAGATCGTCTTCCAGCCAGGTATCGAAAAAAGCATCCACGGGTGACTTCCCGCTCAAACGGGCGATCTCTTCGACGTTCTTTCCCTCTATGGATTTGAGCTCGGCTTTTTCCACGCGGTCGAAGGCCACTCTTCCCCAACCCAGCCACTCGGGGAAGGCAGGCTTGCCTGCGCCCGTGATTCGTTCCTGCTCTAATTTTTTCCGGAGACTGCGATCCGCCAACTCGCGGCTGAGCCCTTCCACGGGCTTCTTGATCGCTTCCCAGGTGGGGAGCCCTTCCAGAATGAAACAATCCTCGATGGTGAAGCGCCTGATGTGCTGGTATGGGATGACCACTCCGTTGATGTCCTTCCCCCTCTTTTTTGCCTCCTCCATATAGGAAATCGCCCTCGGGCCGTCATCCTTTTCCCCGGGGCGCACCCGGAACTCGTTGCCGATCATTCTCCCGTGAATCTTTTCTACCATTGCCGGAAAGCCGCTTTCGGGTTTGAGCAGATTGCCGAAGCCGTTGAATTGGAAGCAGCCGCCGTATTCCGCGGCCAAGTTCGCCAGCTCTATGATTTCGTCTTGGCTGGCGAAGGTGCTCGGCGTGCCCGCGTGCACCGCCGGTCCCCCGCGCGGGCTCGAAGAAAAACCGATGGCCCCCGCCTCGAGCCCCTCGCGCACCATCGTTTTCATCGCCTGCATCTCTTCGGGGTCGGCCTCTCTCTGGTAGGCCGCTTCTCCCATGACCGTAAGGCGCACCGGAGAATGGGGCATCAAGGCGGCGACGTTGATTCCGACCCTGCCTCTGAGATATCCAAGGTACTCAGGAAAGGTCTTCCACTTCCAATCCTTCGCGTCCACATATTTGTCCAGCACCCGGCGCAGATAATTCACCAGGACATCCAGCGGCTCGCTCTGGGAAGGCACCGGGGCGCACGAGGCGCCGCAGTCGCCGATCACGATCGTTGTGACGCCGAAATTCACCACCGGATTCCCGTGAGGGTAAAGAACGAGAAAGTAGTCCATGTGGGTGTGAGAATCGATGAATCCGGGCGCGATAGTCCTGCCTCTTGCGTCGATTTCTTTTTTGCCCGGACCAAGATTCTTTCCGATGGCGGCGATCCTTTCACCCTCGACGGCAACAGCTCCCTCGAATCCCGGGCTTCCTGTGCCATCGACAATCAATCCATTGCGGATAACCAAGTCGAATGCCATGCTAGCTACCCCCTTTCCCCAGGTTGATTGCTTATCTCACTGAAAAAGTGTCCGTGTCAACAGCCTTTCCACGATCAGACCTTTTGCCGTTATCTCTCCACCCCCTCATAAGAAACCGCCGAGTTATTTCCCCAGGAGCTTTTTCAGCCAGTCGATTACTTCCGGCGGCTGGTTAATGACTTCCTTGGCCAGCGCTTCCAGCTCCTCGCCGCTCGCCGGATTGAGTTCCCATCCCCTCAGTTTCGCTTCGCCCAGGAAGTCCGGGTCACTGACTGTCCTGGCATAGGCCGCGCGCAGAATCTTGACTCGATCAGCAGGCACCCCTGGCGTCGCGACTATCGGTCGCGTGCCGAAGCCCACTGCGCCGAGATATACAGTCACCAGCCGCCTCTTCGCCTCGGGCGTTTTGTCTTGGTCCATGAGTTCGAAAATCGTTGGCGCGTCCGCGATCCTTCGGTCGCGGGTGCGGGCGGTTTGGATGAGCACGCGGACAAAACCTTTCTTGTACCAAGTGAGAAAAGGTTCCCGACCGAAGAAGGCGTCGATGGTGATGGCGCGGCATTGGACTTCGCCTCGCTCCATAGCCAGGTCCTGCTCGCCGCCTCCCGGATAGCCGCTGATGACCCTGAATTTCAGTCCGACGGTGTCTTCCAGGAGACGAGGTAGATCGTAGCCCGTGCTTCCCACACCGGTGGCCGAGCATCTGGGAGGCTCCTTGGTATTGCGAATATCATCCACGGTCTTATAAGGCGCGTCGGAGCGCATGAATAACAGATGGGCGCTCCGTTCAGGGGTGCCGATCCAGGTAAACTTCGTCCAATCGAATTTGACCTCCTGGCGTCCAGTGAGTTGAGCGTAGTAGAGGGGTCCGCCGATAGTGCCGAGAGTAAGGCCGTCGGGCTTGGTCAGGTTGTAGATATGATTGGCCGCGATCATAGAACCAGCCCCCGGCATATTCTGGACGATGAAATCCGGATTGCCGGGGATGTACTTTCCCATGTGGCGGGAGTAGGCGCGAACCCCCAGGTCATGCATGTCGCCTGCAAGATAGCCCACGATAAATCTGATTTGCTTGCCCTGGTAGAAAGGCGCCTGGGCGAATAGCGGTTTAAGGGTTAAAGGGTTAAAGGGATAAAGAGTCAAAAAAACAAGGATGAAGGATGAAGGATGGAGGATCAAGTTAATCATACTTTTGTCACTCCCTCCCCAGCACCCACTTCATCCGCTCGATCACCTCGCGTCGTTGAACGATCACATCTTTGGCCATCTCCTCCAGCTCTTCACCGGTCAGGGGACTCATCTCCCAGCGCTGCTTCTTGACCTCCGCCGAAAGCTCCGGGTCCTTCAGCGTGCCGGCGTAGGCCTCCCGCAGGAGCTTCGCGCGCTCGGGCGGAAGAGCCGGCGGCCCGACGATCGGCCGGCCGAGCGTCGCTGCGGTGAGCACCACTCGGGCGAGGCGCCTGCCGGGCTCCGGCGTTTTGTACTGGTCCATAAGCTCGTAGATCGTGGGCACGTTGGGCAACCGGGGATCACGCTTTTTCGGCATCTGGACCAGCACGCGGACAAAGCCTTTCTTATGCCAGGTAAGATAAGGCTCGCGTCCGAAAAAGGTGGCGATGAGCGGCGACCAGCAATGCACCTCGCCTCTTTCCACGGCCAGATCGATCTCCGTTCCGCCCTGGTAGCCGCCAACGATTCTGTGCTTGAGCCCCAAAGTCTCCTCGAGCAACCTGGGGATGTAATGGCCCGTCGTTCCCGTGCCCGAGCTGCCGCACCTGGGCGGCTCCTTGGCGTTGCGAATGTCTTCTATCGTTTGATAGGGCGTGTCGGCCCGCATGTAATGGAGGGCGTCGTTCTGCTCGGGCGATCCGATCCAGGTGAACTTCGCCCAGTCGAACTGGACTTCCGGACGCTTTACGAGCTGATCGAAGTAGATCGCGGGAAGAATAGCCCCGAGCGTGAGCCCATCGGGTTTGGCGAGATTGTAAACGTAGTTGGCGGCGACCACTGAGCCCGCGCCCGGCATGTTTTGGACTATTACGTCGGGGTTCCCGGGAATGTGCTTGCCGAGATGACGGGCAAGCAGGCGTGCCCACAGGTCGTAGCCCCCTCCTGTAGTGGAACCGACAATAATCTTGATGCTCTTACCCTGGTAAAATGGCGCCTGGGCGTAGACAAGATTAACCGTTGAAGGGTTAAAGGGATAAAGGGTTAGAAGGGTTAAAAACAGTAAACCCTTGAACTCTTGAACCCCTGAACCCTTAAACTCTGTAACGTTGCAACCCTTTAACCGTCTTTTGAACGTGATCATTCCCCCAGCACCTTCTTCATCCGTTCGACAACTTCCCGGGGCTGTGCCATCGCCTCTTTAGCGATAGTATCGAGTTCCTCTCCACTGCTCGGGTCGGCCTCAAGCTTTTTCTTTTTCACCTCGTCCAAAAACGCCGGATCGTTCATGGTCTTCATAAAGGCCTCCCGAAGAATCTTGACCCGATCCGGCGGAACACCCGGAGGTGCTATAAAAGGCCTGCCGAGATCGCCAGAGGCCAAGATCACCGTTACAAGCTTTCGGGTCGACTCTGGGGTCTTGTACTCATTCATGAGCTCGTAGATGGTCGGCACGTCAGCGGCCCTTGGATCCCGCTTTTGCCCGGTTTGGAGCAGGACACGAACCAAATTGTTTTTTCTCCAGGTACCGAAGGGCTCCCGCGCATAAAAGGTAGGAATACTGAGGGCCCGGCACTGCACTTTTCCTCTCTCGAGGGCCAAATCCTGTTCGCCTCCGCCCTTGTAACCCATAACAAGCTTAAATCTGAGCCCGAACACTTCCTCAAGAAGCTTGGGAATGAAGTATCCGCTTGTCCCTGTTCCAGTCGCCGAGCACTTGGGAGGATCTGACGCCTTGCGAATGTCTTCCAACGTCTTGTACATCGGTGCGCATATAAAACAACCATGGCGTTTTTTCTGTGGAACCGATCCAGGTAAACTTCCCTCAATCAAAATGGACTTCTTTCTTTCCCACTAGTTGATCAAGATATAGGGATGGGCCAGTGGCGCCTAGAGTTAGACCATCCGGTTTGGCGACGCCATAGACATAGTTGGCCGCGATCATGGAGCCGGCTCCGGGCATGTTTTGAATGATGGTGTTGGGGTTCCCAGGAATATGCTTAGGAATATGCGCCGCCAAAATCCGCGCCCATATGTCGTAGCCGTCGCCCACAAGGAATCCAACCACGATCGTCAAAGTTTTTCCCTGGTAGAAGGGCGCCTGAGCGGAAACGGATGGAACAAGGGATAAAGGGATCAGGAGATAAAGGGTTACAAAAATAAAACCCTTCAACCTTTTTACTCTTGAACCTTTGAAGCTGTGAGACATAACGACGATCTTCCTTACGTTCAAGATTAACTTTGCACTTTGAACATG
>JAHFAP010000110.1 GCA_023250495.1 Deltaproteobacteria bacterium
GGTGCAGATCACTACTTCCATAACCGAGGGTTCCGCCGAGCGCCAGCGTATAGGTGCCCCAGTTCGGGTCTTTCAGCAGCGAGTAATAATACCTTCCCCCGAGATCGGTTTTAATGTATCGGCTGTCCCCACCCAAACCCGCGAACTTGAAACTTAAGCTAGAACTTGCCCCCTCTGTAGGATGGAAGAAATGATCCCTACTATCGAAACTAAGGGTGGGGCTCATATCGCTTGTCCAGGCCGGTGCTTTATCGTTCAACGGATCGCCGTGAGACGTGACAAACTTTCCATTGATCTTCACTACCGTTCCAGCTGGGACCACGGTCCCATCTGTAGTGAAATTTCCGGCCCTGCTGTTGACGAGTTCATAGCCTAGCCCTCCTCGTAGGTAATCTATAAAAGAAGCAGGCTGATCATAATTCAAACCTGTCTGGTTGTTGACGCGGCTCGACGAAATGCCGAGGAAAGAAAGATCGAGCCGGTTCATTGGATAGCTCGAATTCAGGCCGAAACCTGTCCTGCGTATCGAGAAGTCCTGCAACGCGCGTCGGGTATTGAAGGCGTCGAAACCGAGGCTCAGCGGGGTGTCCAGGAGATAGGGCTCGGTGAAGCTCAGGACAAAATCCTGTCGCCTCGATCCTACGTCCGCTGAGAGATTCACGGCCTGCCCGCGACCAAAAAGGTTTTTCTCCGAGACGCCGGCGTTAAAGACGAACGCGTCGCCACTGCTATACCCGGCGCCCACGTTGAAGGATCCGGTCGGCCCTTCTTTCACATCGACTAACAGGTCAATGGCATCGGACCGGTCGGTCTTCTTGGTGGTCAACTGGACATCTTCGAAATAGCCCGTCCGCTGCAGCGCATTGCGGCTTTGCTTGATCTTGTTGGAGGAGAAGAGCTCCTGCTCCGCGGGCACGACCGCTCTCCGAACGACCTTGTCTCGCGTCTTGTTATTCCCTGAAACCAGCACCCGATTGAAATAAACCGGAGGGCCTTGGGTGATCACCAGAGCGATATCGACGTTTTTCTCCTTAGGGTTCACCCTGGTGACGGGCTCCACCTGGGCGAAGGCAAACCCCTTGTCAGCGTAGAGATCCGAAAGATTTGAAATGTCCTCGCGCAGACGGCTCCCGCGGAAGATCTGACCGCTGGTCAGCTGCATCTTTTTAAGCAAGAGCTTGGGATCGTCCACCATATCCCCGCCGATCTCCACTTTGCCGACCCGGTATTGCTCTCCCTCTTCGATTCGGATCACAATCTCGATCCCCTGCCTGGTGCGCAGAATCACCGGCTCGGAAATTCTATGATTGATATACCCATGGTCGTAGTAGTGGGAGGAGAGAATGGCAAGGTCGTTGGTCAGCGCGTCGTGATCCAGGACTCCCCGGTTGGTGACGAATGAGAGGAACCATTCTTCCTTGGTCCCCATCAGCCCCTTGAGGTCATTTTCTGGAAACGCCCGATTTCCTTCGAAGGAAATCCTCTTCACCAACAGGCGACTCCCCTCATCGACATCCACCAAGACAACAGCCTGGTTATTTTCGACCGTCGAAACGGCGTAGTCGACTCGGGCGTTGACATAGCCTTGCTCGCTGTAGAGTTTCTTGACTTTTTCAATGCCCTCTCCAACCTTGTCACGGTCCAAGATCGTGCGCGCCGCGACTCCAAAGGCCGTCTCGAGCTTGTCCTTCGAGATTTGGGAATTGCCCTGAATTTTAACCTCCTTAATATAAGGCTTCTCCTTGACCGCGTAGGTGAGGGTCCCTTCGGGCGAAAGCTCGGCTTGCACGTCGTCAAAGAAACCCATCCGGTAGATCGACTTCACGTCCTTCTCGACGACCGCAGGATCGAACATCTCCCCGGCGCGCGCCTGGAGATGGAGCCGAATACCCTCCTCTTCAACCCGCAAATTTCCCTGGATCTTGACTTCTTTAAGTCTTACCGATTCCTGGGCCAGGACGGGTGGGTGGAAAAATAGCAGCAGACAAAAACCAAGTACGAGCGAGATATGCACATTAAGGCTCTGCGCGATTCTATTCATCGGCTGGGTCTCCTTCCCCGGAGAGCTTCCCCAAGACGGCCTTTTTCTAACAAATTCACCAACTTTTGTAAAGCCAAATATTAGGCCCCCATCATATCGGAAAAAGGCGCCCTTCCCGGAGCTCCACCTGCCGGCCGATCCTCTCCGCAAACCTGCGATTGTGGGTAGCCACGACAAGCGCTAATCCCGCCTCCTCGTTCAGGCGAAAAAGAAGCTCCTGGATCTCCTCCCCGGTCCGTGGGTCCAGATCTCCGGTCGGTTCGTCCGCCAGAATCAGTTGCGGTTCCAGGATCACCGACCTGGCCACGGCCACCCGCTGCTGCTCGCCGCCCGATAGCTTTCCCGGCCTATGATCGACGCGCTCTTTCAGCCCGACCCTATCCAGAAGCTTCATCGCCCCGGCCCGCGCCCTTTCCCACTCCCAACCCTGGATCAACGCGGGGAGCATAACATTCTCCAGGGCATTGAAGTCCGGCAGGAGATAATGGAACTGAAAAACGAAGCCCACGTCACGGTTGCGAAACTCAGACAAAGCATCCTCGTCCATAGCCGACATTTCCTTGCCGCGATAGAGCACCTGGCCGCTGCTCGGCCGATCGAGCGTCCCAAGGATGTGCAGCAGCGTGCTCTTGCCGACGCCGGACTCGCCCACGATCGCCAGCCGCTCCCCCTCTTCCAGGTCAAGGTCGAGTCCCCGCAGGACCCGGATCTCTACTCCCGTGTCGACAAAGGACTTCTGCAGGTCGCGCACCTGGAGGAGATTACTCATAACGAATAATCTCGACCGGGTCCAATTTCGCCGCCTGCCGCGCCGGATAGATGCTGGCCAGCAAACAGATCAAGAAAGAGGCGGCGGCCACGAGGATAAAATTGCTGAGATAAATGCGCACGGGAACCGTCGAGATGAGAAACACATCTTTCGGCAGTTCGATAAAATGGTAGCGCTCGATCAGCAGGCAGATTCCATAACCGAACACAACGCCCAGCAACGTGCCCACCGTCCCGATCACGCAGCCTTTGATCAAGAAGACATTCCGAACGCTCCGTCGCGTCGCGCCCATCGACTGCAGAATAGCGATGTCTCTGCGTTTCTCCATCACCACCATAATCAGCGTGGATATGATATTGAAAGCGCCGACCAGTATCATGAGGAGCAGGACCAAAAAGTAAACCGTTTTTTCCAGCCGCAACGCGGAGAAGAGATTGGGCCAGAGCCGCGACCAATCCTCCGCCCAGTAAGGGAGCCCGAACCTCTGCTGGATCCTTGTGGCCACGTCCCGCGCTTGATAGACATTCTGCACCCGGATCTCGATGCCGGTCACCGCGTCTCCCAGCTCAAAGAATCTCTGGGCGTCGGCCAGATTCATATACATCAGCGTCGCGTCGTACTCGTGCATCCCCGAGTCGAAAAGTCCGATCACGATGAAGCGCCTGACCTTCGGGATCATGCCCATCACCGTGGGCGTGCCCAATGGCGAAACCACCTGGATCGGATCGCCGACATTCACCCCCAACTGTCCCGCCAGCCGCTTGCCAACGATCACGCCCGGGAGCGCGACAGATTTGCCTTCGACTTGTACGGACCGCGGCTTTTTTAGATCCTCCAGCTTCCCCTGCTCGACGTAGCGCGCGATATCCACCACTCCGTTGGCCCGATCGGGATCGATGCCACGCACCACCACGCCCGAGACGCGGTTGCCGGACGTCACCATCACCTGCCCCAAGACCGAAGGCGCCGCGGCCAAGACCCCTGGCTCCTGCATGACCTTATCCATGAGCCCCTCGTACTCCGTCAAGCGGTCTCCGGGCTTCACCAGAGCCACGTGCGCGTTGATGCCGAGCAGCCGGTCGCGCAGCACCTCCTCGAAGCCGGTCATCACCCCCATCACGACATTGAGGGTCATCACTCCGATCATTACTCCCAAGATCGAAATGACCGTGATCAGAGAGATAAAGGTTTCGCGCCGGCGCCCTCGAAGGTAGCGCAGGCCGATGAAAAGCTCATATCTCATTTTCGTTGATCGTTATTCGTCGACAGCCAATGAAAGCTTCATCGCGCTTCGACATGCTCAGCGCGAATGGTTCAAGTACCGTAATCCTCCGGCCGATCACCCTGAGCTTGTCGAAGGGTCAACGTTCTGGCCGGAGCAATGGGAACAGGATGACGTCGCGGATCGAAGAAGAGGCGGTAAAGAGCATGACCATCCGGTCGATGCCGATCCCTTCTCCCGCCGCGGGCGGCATGCCGTACTCCAGGGCGCGCACGTAGTCTTCATCGAGGGCGTGAGCCAGCTCATCGCCCGCCTTGCGCGCCGCCGCTTGCCTCTCGAAACGGTCGCGCTGGTCGATCGGATCGTTCAGCTCAGAAAATGCATTGGCCAGCTCCCGGCCGCCGATGTAAAGTTCGAACCGATCGACCAGGGCCGGGTTCTTGTCGCTCTTGCGCGCCAGCGGGGAGACTTCGAGGGGATAGCCCGTGATGAAAGTCGGCTGGATGAGCTGCGGCTCCACCAGCTTCTCAAAGACCTCTACCAGAAGCGGGCCGTAGATCTGAGCGGGCTCCAGCCGCAAACCTTTCGCTTGCGCCAAGGCTCGCAGTCCCTCGACACCGGCCACTTCTTCTCTTTTCGCCCCGCCGTATTTCGCGACCGCCTCGGCAAGCGAGAGCCGCCGCCAAGGGGGCTTCAGGTCGATCGCATGATCGCCGTACTGGATCTTGAGCGATCCCGCGATCTCTTTGGCGACGGTCGCGAACAGCTCTTGCGTGAGCTCCATGAGATCGTCGTAGGTCGCGTAGGCCTGATAGAACTCGAGCATGGTGAATTCCGGGTTGTGGCGGACCGAGACGCCTTCGTTGCGAAAATTCCGGTTGAGCTCGAACACCCGCTCCAGCCCTCCCACCAGTAGACGCTTGAGGAAAAGCTCCGGCGCCACCCTGAGGTAGAGATCCATATTCAAGGCATTGTGATGGGTCATGAACGGCCTGGCCGCCGCGCCTCCGGGGATCGGCTGCATCATCGGCGTCTCGACCTCGAGGAAATCCCGCTCCTCGAAAAATTTCCGAATCAGGCGAACGATCTGCGAGCGCTTCTGGAACAGCTCCTTGACCTCGCGGTTGACCATGAGGTCCACATAGCGCTGCCGGTAGCGGGCCTCCACGTCCGCCAGGCCGTGCCATTTTTCCGGCAGCGGCCGCAGACATTTCGACAGCAGCCTCAGCCCCTGGGCCTCAATGGTCAGCTCCTTTGTCTTGGTGCGGAACAGTCGGCCCCATACCCCTACGATGTCACCCGCGTCCAACTGCTCGAAAAGCCGATAGCTCACTTCTTCAACCCGGTCGCGCCGCACATAGACCTGGAGCCTTCCCTTACGGTCCTGAAGATGAAAGAAGGACGCTTTTCCGAAGGAGCGGATCCCCATGATTCGGCCGGCGACGGAGAACTCGCTCCGCAGAGCGCTGAGCTGCTCGTCCGGCAAGGCGCTGTAGTCGGCGACGATCTCAGAGGTGAGGTGGCTGGGCTTGAAGTCATTGGGGTAAGGCGCGTGTCCTGACTCCCTCAGCTTGAGGAGCTTCTGTCGCCGCACCTCCATCTGTTCGGTCACTTCGTCCATGATGTCTCTTCTACACAGACCGTTGAAAAAGGCCCATCTGCTTCGTTGCGCTCAATCGCCTCGCTCCAACGTACTACCTACGTACGCCTCCGCTCGTCGATTTCTCGCGCGCCTCGCATCTGGGACCTTTTTGACCGGTCTGAAAGATAGGCTTTTTCAACCGACTGTAAAAACATGAATTGCTGCAAGTTCCCCTACCTTACTATCGGTGAATGGCGAATTCAATTGATCGCCCGCTCTCGGCTACATTGAGTAGAAATCCGGGACTCCCTTCGCTTTACGGCCAAGGGGGCCGCTCTGTTCGTGAGCGAAGATCGGCTCGGAGGCGTTGGAGCTCTCTGCGAAGCTGAGGACCAGCAGCGTCGATGTTTGAGCCCGCCATGTATTTTCGGCGGGCGAGTTTCGACGCTGCCCGAAGCGAGCAGCGAAGAGCTCCCGCCGACGAGACGCTGGAGCGAACGGACGGGGCGGCCCCTTAAGTAAAATGTGGAGTCAGAGACCCAGGTTGGCGAAGATGGCCGTGACGGAGCGAGACTTGTTCAACGAATAGAAATGGATTCCCGGCACGCCGAAGGCGAGCAGCCCGGCGCACTGCTCGGTGGCGTAATCGATGCCTAACTTGACCGCGCCCTCCTCGTCCTCTTCCACCTGTGCCAGCCGCCGCTCGAGGCGCGGCGGGATCTTCGATGCGCACAGGGCCACGAAGCGGCGCACCTGGGGCGCCGACAAAATCGGCAGGATGCCGGGCACGATCGGCACGCGCACTCCGAGCTTTCTCAGATCTTCGACGTACCGATAGTAGTCCTCGTTGTCGAAAAACAACTGGGTGATCACGACTTCGGCACCGGCGTCCACCTTCTCCTTGAGATATTTGAGATCCGCTTCTCTGCTCGCGGCCCGCGGGTGAACTTCGGGAAAGCCGGCCACCGCGATGGAGAACCAACGGTGAGAAACCGCCTCCCTGACCAATTCCACCGAGTGATGAAAGCCGTCGGGGTGCGGCGTCCAGTCCGCTGTCCCCTGCGGCGGATCCCCTCCCAGAGCGATGAGGTTCTCGATTTCCTGTGTCTTTAATCTGGCCAAGACCGAGCGGACCTCCTCCTTCGACTGGCCGACCACGGTCAGATGGCACATCACCTCGATGCCGCACTCGCGGTGGATGCGATCCACGAGATCAACGGTTTTATCCCGCGTGCTGCCGCCGGCCCCGTAGGTTACTGAGCAGAAAGCAGGGTTGAGGCCCTTCAAAGCGGCAATCTCTTTGAACAGGCTCTCGTTGCCCTTCTCCGTCTTGGGAGGAAAAAATTCAATGGAGAGAGTCAGCCCGGGCCGGGCGTATAGGTCACGCAGTTTCACTGCGGCCTGCCCTGATGGACTTTCTCCCTCGCGCGGATGGGATCGCAGTCGGAGCCGGCGTCGCGCGTGATGAGCGGCCTGAGACTCTCGCTGTGCTGGATCCATGCGTCACGGACAGCCTGCGGCACCTGATAATCCTGCAGCGTCTCTTGCAAAATCTGCAACCGGCGGGCGAACTGACCACCCATGATGGGATGCTTGGCATGAACCTCGTCCAACGGCCTTCCTTGATAGTCCACGTCCGCTCCGAGAAACCGCGCCGTCAACTGATACTCCATCTCCTTGATCCGATTGCTATCAGCATTGCGGAAAAAGAAGCCGATCATTCGATCCACGAATACCCGGTCGATGAAGGTGTCGATAATCTCCCGCAGCCTGGTCTCGCCTCCGAGCTGCTCAAAAAGTGTCTGTGTCATTTCTCAACCCTGCCGATCTTTTACGATACACGCACGGGTCTCCAAATTCAATTCAACCGCGTCACGCCGTCGTCTCTGACCGGGCCGCTTAGCGAGCACTGGAGAAGCGGCGATCCTCTTCACCAAGCAGCGGAGCGCTATTACAGAGAAGCGGGGTATCTTGAGTAAACACGCCGTTCCCCTTCATCCTTGTTTTTCGCCTTCCGCCTTGCTCTGTATCTTTTCATCCCTGTTTTCATTTTTTCCTTTCGCCTTTTGACTTGCCCCTATTGCCTGCATTTAAGCCTTGCCACCAGACCCGCAAATCGCGTAAAATCCGCGCAAAATCATTGAACGACAAGGAATTTAGTTGATCCACTAGACCGAATCATGATTACCGAAGCCGACACCTGCCGGAAATATGTCCTTCCGAAGCTTTACGCTGCTGGCTGGAACGACGACCAAATCAGCGAACAGAAAAGCTTCACAGATGGGCGAATCATCCCTGTGGGCGAAAACGCGCGCAGACGACACCCCAAACGGGCTGACTATCTTCTGCGATATGCCCGTGATTTAGGAATAGCGGTTGTAGAGGCCAAAGCCGCCTACAAGTTACCGGGGGACGGGCTGCAACAAGCCAAACAATACGCCGAGATCCTCGGGCTTAAGTTTGCGTATGCGACCAACGGTCATGGGATTGTCGAGTTCGACTACACCACCGGAAAAGAGCGAGAATTAGATTCGTTTCCGCGCCCAGAAGAGCTCTGGCTACGGCTGCGGGCGGCAGAAGGTTTGGATGACGATCAGGTTGCTAGCCGCGCGTTAACGCCGTCGGACACCTCCATCGGTAAAGGCCAGCGCTACTATCAGGAGATCGCCATCAACAGGGCTGTTCAGGCCATCCTAAAAGGAAACAAACGAGTCCTGCTTACAATGGCGACGGGAACCGGAAAGACCGCGGTCGCCTTTCAGATATGCTGGAAGCTCTGGAGCATGCGCTGGAACCGTGCTGGCGAATATCGGCGTCCCAAGATTCTTTACCTGGCAGACCGCAACATATTGATCGACGATCCCAAAGACAAAATGTTCGCTCCATTCGGCGACGCGCGCTGGAAGATCGAAAACGGCGAGGTCAATAAAGGGCGTGAAATGTATTTTGCCATCTATCAGGCCATCGCGAAGGATGAGCGCCGCCCCGGTCTTTACCGTGAGTTCGGTCCTGACTTCTTCGATCTTGTCATCGTTGATGAGTGTCACCGTGGGAGCGCGCAGGATGACAGCAACTGGCGCGAGATCCTGACATTCTTCAAGCCCTCCTATCAGCTTGGCATGACGGCGACTCCCCTCCGTAGGGATAACCGCGACACTTACCGCTACTTTGGTAATCCTCTCTACACTTACAGCCTACGTCAAGGGATCGAGGACGGATTCCTCGCGCCCTACAGGGTGCATCGTGTTGTTACGCAATGGGACGCGACAGGATGGCGCCCCTCTAAAGATGATCTCGACCGTTATGGCCGACAGATTCCAGATGCTGAGTACCGTACGCAAGACTTTGAACGAGTCGTCGCTTTGCGTGCTCGGACAGAAGCCATAGCTCGGCACCTTACGTCCTTTCTAAGGAAGACCGACCGGTTTGCGAAGTCTATTGTTTTCTGTGTCGATCAAGAACATGCCGATGAAATGCGCCGTGCGCTTGTGAACCTCAACAGCGATCTTGTGCAGAAATACCCCGACTATGTCTGCAGGATTACCTCCGAGGAAGGTGATATCGGGCGAGGGCATCTAAGCAAGTTTCAGGAACTGGAGACGCAAACTCCTACTATCGTCACCACTTCACAGTTACTCACGACCGGGGTCGATATTCCGACATGCAAGAATGTGGCTATAGCCCGCGTGATTAACTCCATGGTCGAATTCAAACAGATCATTGGCCGCGGTACACGCGTGAGAGACGACTATGGCAAGTTTTTCTTCAACATCTTGGATTACACAGGCAGCGCCACGCGTCTTTTCGCCGACCCTGAGTTCGATGGAGAGCCGGCGCTGATTTCCGAAGAAGAGATCAATACTGATGGAGAGATAACCGCCCAAACTTATAAAAAAGTTGGCGAAGAGATCGGCGATATCCAGGAAGACAGACAGGTAACACCGATTATCAGCGATGACTCCGAAGGCGAACGCCGCAAGTACTATTTTGATGGCGGGCAGGTGGAAATCGCGGCTCACCTCGTGTACGAACTGGACCCTGATGGCAAGCAGCTCCGCGTGGTCAAGTTCACAGATTATGCAGCTGAAAAGGTGCGTACGCTCTGTCCTTCGTTAGTCGATCTGCGGAAGCAATGGGCAGATCCCGCGCTTCGCGCTGAAATCATTACTAACCTTGAAGAAAAGGGGATTGATTTCGACGAGCTTCGATCTGCCACCGGCCAGCATGATGCCGACCCCTTCGACCTGCTTTGTTATGTTGCCTTCAGCGCTCCCATACGAAGCCGGAGAGAAAGAGCAGAGAAATTACGGAAGGAAAAGAAAGATTTCTTCGACCGCTACAGGCCCGAGGCGCGAGCCGTGCTCGACGATCTTCTCGAAAAATATGCCGAGCATGGAACCGCGCAGTTCACGGTTCCCGATGTGCTTAAGGTCCCGCCAATTTCGGAACGGGGGAATGTGCTTGAGATCGCCAAGCTCTTTGGCGGGGCCGAGAAGCTGAAAGAGGCAGTCCAGGAATTACAGACTCTATT
>JAHFAP010000298.1 GCA_023250495.1 Deltaproteobacteria bacterium
AGTGCGACGGGGGATTATACCCAGACGCAAGTGAAAATTTTTCAGCGCGTGGTCGAGCGGCTCCGCGCCGCCGGCTTCAACCCGCCCTCGATTCACCTGGCGAACAGCGCCGCCGTGATCTGGCTTCCAAGCACCCATTTCACCATGGTGCGGCCGGGGCTGATGCTTTATGGTCTCTATCCCGCACCCGAGATGGGGCGAGGGGTTAAGCTGCGGCCGGTGCTCTCGTGGAAGACGGCCATCCTGCAGGCGAAAGAATTGGGTGCGGGCGCAAGCGTCGGCTACGGACAGACCTTTGTGACGAAGCGGCGGAGTTTGATCGCGACGCTGCCGGTGGGTTACGCCGACGGTTATCACAGGCTCTTGTCCAACCGCGGCGCGGTGTTGGTGCGCGGAAAAAGGGCGCCGATCGTGGGCCGGATCAGCATGGATTTGACTATGGCGGATGTTACCGATATAGGGGGAATAGCTCAGGGAGATGATGTCGTCCTGCTCGGTCAGCAGGGGGAAGAGGCCATCTCTGCCGACGAGATGGCCGGTTGGGCGGAAACCATCTCTTACGAAATTCTCACATCCATAAGCGCGCGGGTTCCGCGCATCTATCATAATTTGCACAATTTGCGCCCTTCGAAGGAGGTTTAAGAGAGCGTGGGCAAGATCGAGAGGGCCTTGATCAGCGTCTCCGATAAGAGCGGGGTTGTGGAATTCGCCCGGGGACTTTCAGCACTGGGAATCGGAATTGTTTCTACCGGCGGCACCGCGGCGCTGCTGCGGCAGGAGAAAATCGCGGTGAAAGATGTCTCCGAAGTCACCGGCTTTCCCGAGATGATGGATGGCCGGGTGAAAACGTTGCACCCTAAGATCCACGGCGGGATTCTCGCTTTACGGGAAAATAGCGACCATGTTTCGCAAATGAAAGCTCACGGCATCGCTCCCATAGACCTGGTAGTGGTGAATCTCTATCCCTTCGAGGCGACGGTTGAGCGGGGCGCGCCGTTCGCGGAAATCGTCGAGCAGATCGACATCGGAGGACCCTCAATGGTCCGGGC
This sequence comes from Deltaproteobacteria bacterium, assembly GCA_023250495.1. Classification (GTDB taxonomy): domain Bacteria; phylum Desulfobacterota; class Binatia; order UBA9968; family UBA9968; genus JAHFAP01. Next base: position 1,050 of record JAHFAP010000298.1, read on the forward strand.
GGCGGCCAAGAATTTCGCCCACGTGGCCGTCGTCGTCGATCCGTCTGACTATGACGCGGTTCTGTCGGAGCTGCGCGCAAAAGGCGAGCTTTCGGAAGGAACACGGTTCGAGCTGGCGCGCAAAGCCTTTCGCCACACGTCCCGCTACGACGGGGCGATCTCCAACTATCTCGACTCTTTGGACGGAGAAAGGAGACCCACCCGGTTCGGGCAAACCTTAACGCTTCAGTTTAAGAAGATTCAGGATCTCCGCTACGGAGAAAATCCACATCAGAGCGCCGCCTTTTACTCCAGCGGAGAGATCCGCGGCCCATCCATCGCGCGGGCGAAGCAGATCCAGGGGAAGGAGCTGTCCTTTAATAACATTCTCGATGCCGACGCGGCCTTGCGTGGCGTTTTGGAATTTTCACAGACGGCCACGGTCGTGATCAAGCACACCAACCCTTGCGGGGTCGCCGTTTCGCAGAAGTCGCTGGCCGATTCGTTTCGTAAAGCGCGCGCTTCGGACCCGGTCTCGATCTTTGGCGGCGTCATTGCTTTCAATCGTCCGGTCGATGAGGAGACAGCGCAGGAGCTTAAGGAGATCTTCCTCGAGATCGTCATCGCGCCGGCGTTCAGGCCCGAAGCGAAAGCGGTCCTGTCGTCGGCAAAGAGACTGCTCAACATCCGTCTGCTCGAAGTTGACATGGGACAGAAAGATGACGGCGGTTTTGACCTGCGCCGGGTGAGGGGAGGCGTCCTGGTTCAGGATTGGGACAGAGGCTCCGTTGACGTCAGGAGCTGCAAGGTGGTGACGGAGCGCGCGCCGACGGACGAGGAGTACGAGGCGCTGGACTTCGCCTGGCGCGTCTGCCGCCACGTGAAGTCGAACGCGATTGTCTTCGCCTTGCGCGATCGAGTGCTGGGGGTGGGTGCGGGACAGATGAGCCGGGTCGACTCGGCGAAGATCGCGGTGATGCGCGCGCAAACCCATGGCCTGGATCTGAGAGGCTCTGTGGTGGCATCGGACGCCTTCTATCCATTTCGCGACGGCGTCGATGAGGCGGCGAAAGCAGGGGCAAAGGCGGTGATTCAGCCCGGCGGCTCCATCAAGGACGCCGAGGTCATTGCCGCCGCCAACGAACACGGCATGGCGATGATCTTTACGGGCATGAGACACTTCAGACATTAAAGCTATCAGCAGTCAGCCTTCAGCTTTTTTATTCTCTTTGCTGACCGCTGAAAGCTGAGCGCTTCAGAGCTAATCTCTATGAAAGTCCTAGTCATCGGCAGCGGCGGGCGGGAGCACGCGCTGGTTTGGAAGCTGAGCCAGAGCACCGAGGTGGAAAAGCTTTATTGTGCTCCTGGAAACGGGGGGATTGGGGAGATCGCCGAGCTTGTGGCGATCGGCCCGGAGGAAATCAAAAGGATTTGCGAATTTGCCGCGAGAGAAAAGATCGACCTCACTGTGGTCGGGCCGGAGTTGCCCCTGACGCTTGGGATTGCGGAGCTGTTTCAAAAGAGGGGGCTCAGGATCTTTGGCCCGGACCACGAAGCTGCAAAGTTGGAGGGGAGCAAGGCCTTCGCCAAGGAGATCCTGAAAGAGAATCATATTCCAACAGCGGCCTTCGCTACTTTCTCCGAGGCAACTTCTGCCAAACAATATCTCGCGGGACGCAAGCCGCCTTACGTGATCAAGGCCGACGGCCTGGCGGCCGGAAAAGGAGTCCTCATTTGCTCGAATCGTCAGGAAGCCGAAGCGGCCCTTGACGATGTCTTGGTCCGCAAGCTCTTCGGCGCGGCGGGCGAAAAGGTTGTGGTCGAAGAATTTCTCGAGGGCGAGGAGGCATCTTTCATGGTTCTGACCGATGGGGAGCACATTTTTCCTCTCGCTTCGTCGCAGGACCACAAGCGGGTCTTTGATGGAGATCAAGGTCCCAACACCGGAGGCATGGGGGCATACTCGCCGGCGCCGGTTGTCACGCCTGCGGTTCACCGCCGCATCATGGAAGAGATTCTCCATCCGCTGCTGGCGGGGCTGAAGAAAAAGAAGATACGCTACCGCGGCGTGCTCTATGTCGGACTCATGCTCACCGCTGACGGGCCGAAAGTCTTGGAGTTCAACGCCCGCTTCGGCGATCCGGAGTGCCAGCCGCTGATGCTCAGGCTTAAGAGCGATCTGGCGCCGCTGCTCGAAGCGACCATCGACGGCAGGCTCGGCCAGGTGAAGGCGGAATGGGAAGATGACGCGACCGTCTGCGTGGTGTTGTGCGCCGGCGGTTATCCCGGCTCCTATGAGAAGGGGAAAACGATCAGCGGATTGGACAAACTTCGCGACTGGCGGCGGGGTTGCGTCTTTCACGCCGGAACGGTTAAGAAGGATGGCCGCTGGCTCACCTCCGGCGGCCGTGTTTTGAGCGTGACCGCGTTGGGTAAGGACATTGGGAGCGCGGTCGCGGAAGT
>JAHFAP010000111.1 GCA_023250495.1 Deltaproteobacteria bacterium
TATCTGGTACGACCACAGCGCAAAAAAAAGCTTCGAGTGGCAGCAGCACAGCATGTTTCTGATTCCCCACGGCTGTCACCACCAGTTCAGCAACATGCAGGGAGACAAGCCCGTGCGGCTGCTGCATTACAGCTACCTTCCTCTGGCGCTGTCCGCCGTCCCGGATCCCGATTTTTTCTTCAACAACGCTTACCTGAGCCCGGATGAGCTGGCCGAGCACGAAGGCTACTATTCCGAGGCCAAAATGGTGCAGCTTGCCGAGGGAGCTGGCCCGAAAGGAAGGCGGGTTTACTGGTACGGGAATTTTTTTCCGGACATGAAGGCCTGGGAAAAGCTCGATGCCAACGAGAGCAGGGGCGCCGGAGGGAAAAGCGTTTATATTTTGTTTCCCAACTGCGAGGTATTCGCCCATATGTCGGTCTTTGCGGCGCGGACCTACAAGAAGGCGCACCGCCACGGCCCGGGCCGCGTCATTGTCATTCCAGCCGGGGAGGGTTACTCGATCATGTGGGAAGAAGGCAAGGAAAAAGTCGTCGCCCCATGGCACGAGTGCAGCATGTTCGTCCCTCCCAATCGTTGGTTTCACCAGCACTTCAACGCCGGAGGCGCGCCCGCCCGCTACCTGGCCCTCCATTCGCCGATGCAGTTCTACGGACACGCGGAGAAAGTCGAGGACCGGGCCAAAGACCAAATCGAGTACCCGGATGAGGATCCGTTTATCAGAAAGAAGTTCGAGGAGGAGCTGGCTAAGAAAGGACTCAAGTCGCTCATTCCCGACGAGGCCTACGCCGACAGAGACTTCGAATGGTCCAAGGCCATGGGCAAACAGTGATACTGGACGTCTCAAGCTTTAGATCTTCTTAGATAAGGTAATTTCATGCACGATCTCGATGAAGACCACGATCACGGAGATTTTGAGATAGGGCCCGATGCCATTATCGAAGACATTGAAGGGCTGGAGATGTTCACGCTCAAAAGCGTGGGCATCGACATCGGCTCTTCGACCTCCCATCTGGTTTTTTCTCAGCTGACCTTGAGACGGGAAGGGGCGTCCCTCTCAGGGCGCTTCAAAGTTACGGAAAGAAAGGTCCTGTTCCGTTCCAACATCATGCTGACCCCCTACCTTTCGGGGACGTTGATTGACATAGAGAAGGTCAAGCGCTTCATAGAGGACGCCTACAAGCAAGCCGGGGTCGCCCCGGAAGATATCGATACGGGAGCCGTCATCATTACCGGCGAAGCCCTAAAGAAGGAGAATGCCCAGCCCATCGTAGAATACTTTGCTAAGTATTCCGGAAAATTCATCTGCGCCGCAGCGGGGCACAACCACGAGGCGTTGCTGGCCGCGTATGGGTGCGGAGCCGTTGACCTCTCGAAGGCCGAGCGCAAGACTGTCCTCGACGTTGACATGGGTGGAGGAACGACGAAATTTGCGCTCATCGAAAACGGAGTTGTTACCCAAACGGCGTCGATCAACGTCGGCGCTCGTCTTATCGCCTTCGATGACGCCGACGTGGTGACGCGGATCGAGGATACCGGAAAAATTCTCATGAACGAGCTCGGCTACACCGTGGAGTTGGGCAAAAAAATAACCAAGAAGCAAAAAGAAGACTTCGCCGCTTTGATGGGGAGAGTCCTTTTCGAGCTGATCGAGCGCGAGCCCTCCTCTCCGCTGGCAAAACAGCTCATGGTGACCCCTCCGTTCAAGAACTACCGGGGGCTTGACCAGATCGACACCATCGTCTTCTCCGGAGGCGTCTCCGAGCATGTCTATGACCGCGACCGGACCTCCTACGGGGATGTCGGTCCGATCTTGGGGAAACAGGTCAGGGATTACCTGAAGAAGCTGCCCAAGAAGAATCTCCTGCGCGAGCCGATCGAGGGAATCCGGGCCACGGTCATCGGCGCCGGCGAATACACCGTACAGGCAAGCGGCAACACGAGCTACATTTCGAACCCTGCGGTCCTGCCGGTGTTCGGTTTGAAGGTTGTCCGGGCGTCGTTAAAGCAAGGCCGGCCTGTGCTCGAGGCATTGCATCAGTCGCTCGCGAAGTTTGACCTTACCTCTTGGACTTCCGGGCTTGCCCTATCCTTGTCTCTTGATGGACAGCTCGATTACAAGACTGTAAGAGATGTGGCTGAGGGAATCGCTGCAATTTGTAAAAGCTCGGAAAACCGAAAGTACCCTCTCTATCTGGCGCTCGACCTCGATGTGGCAAAATCGCTCGGCAGCATTTTAAAAGAGGAGCTCAAGGTAGATCGGGAGATTATCGCGATCGATGGCATTGAGGTGGGAGACCTGGATTATATTGATATAGGTGAGCCCATGGGGATCACGGAGGTCATCCCGGTGACCGTCAAGTCGTTGATGTTTCCCGGCACCAAGCTGAATTAGCACGGAACAGAAATAGTTAAGGAGAAAGAGCCATGGCAAAGCCTGCGTTCAAACCCCAACGGACCATGTGGAGCAAAAAGTTTACCTACGATTACTGGATGGAATCCATGGGGGTCCCCACCCACAAAGGGTTCTATATTGACGACCTCAGGAATGTCCAGCTCGGCTGGTGGGAGGAGCGCCAGTGTATGACCGCTTTCATCCAGTTGATGGGACAGGAGGGCGTCAGCTCGACCCGAATCAGCGAGATTCCCGCAGGGGAAACTACCAAGCCCCTTAAGTTTTCTCTCGACGAAGTGGTCTATGTGGTGTCGGGAAGAGGTCTGACCACCGTCTGGTATGATGGCAGCAGCACCAAGAAGAGCTTCGAGTGGCAGCAGCACAGCATGTTCTTGGTTCCGCACGGCACTCACCACCAGTTCAGCAACATGCAGGGGGGCAAGCCCGTGCGGCTGCTTCACTACAGCTACCTACCGCTGGGTTTGTCGGCCGTTCCCGATCCCGACTTCTTTTTCAACAACCCCCGTGTAACGCCGGACGATCTGTCGGAGCAGGAGGACTTTTACTCCGAAGCGAAGATGGTGCAGTCTCCGGAGATGGACGAAGCCCTGGGCTTGCGCGTTTACTGGTACGGGAATTTTTTTCCCGACATGAGGGCCTGGGATAAATTGGATACCAACGCCCGGCGCGGCGCCGGAGGCAAGAGCGTTTTCATCCAGTTCCCAAACTCGGAAGTCTCGGCGCACATGTCGGTCTTCGCGTCCCAGACCTACAAGAAGGCCCACCGCCACGGACCTGGGCGTGCCATCGTCATTCCCGCGGGCGAAGGATACACGATCTTGTGGGAAGAAGGTAAAGAGAAACTCGTTGCTCCCTGGCACGAGTGCAGCATGCTCGTCCCTCCCAACCGCTGGTTCCACCAGCACTTCAACGCGGGCGCCTCGACAGCGCGTTATCTTGCGCTGCATCCTCCCATGCAGTTCCACGGCCACGCTGAAAAGATTGAAGACAGAGCCAAAGACCAGATCGAATACCCGGATGAGGATCCCTTCATCAGAAAGAAGTTCGAGGAGGAGTTGGCCAAGCGGGGCGTGAAGTCCCTCATGCCCGCTGACGCTTACACGAACCGGGACTTCGAATGGTCCAAAGGGATGGGGAAGCAGTAGGGGCGGTTCGCGAACCGCCCCTACAGATTATTTTCTGTTTAAGATAGGCAGAATCCTTTCTCCTACCAGATCGATTTGCTTCAGGTCGGCCCGTGCCGTCCCGATAATCAGCGTGTCGAGCCCTTTGGCGAAGAACGAGCGAATGCGCTCGGCGCATGCTTCCGGAGCGCCGACGAGAAGGTGCTTTTCGATATCCATCCTCACCTTTCCGTAATAGCGCTGTAGATAAGCGGCGCAGGCCTCCACCGCCTTCGCTCTATTGTCGTCTATCGCCATAAAGGTGAGGCCCGCCTTGGCAATGTTCTTAGGGTCGCGCCCCGCAGCTAAGGCAAAGCCGGAGATCTTCTCCCACAGCGAAGGGAATTCTTGGATCGCCGAGCTGCCGCAGATGTAGCCGTCCGCCAGACGCGCGGCGCGCTTGAGGACGACCTCCGCGCCTCCTCCCATCCAGATGGGAGGGTGAGGAGTCTGTACGGGGCGGGGACCGATGGTGACGTTCTCAAGCTGATAAAATCTCCCCTTGTGCGTCACGCCCTCTTCCGTCCAGAGTTTCTTGAGTAGCGCGACGGTCTCCTCGGCCCGGCTACCTCTGTGTTCCAACGAGATTCCGACAGACGTGAAGTCATTCTCTCTGCTCCCAAAGCCGATCCCCAAGGTCACGCGGCCCGCGGAGAGGAAGTCGAGAGTGGCTACGGTCTTTGCCAGCAGCGTCGGGTGTCTGAGAGCGGCCAGCAGCACCGAGGTGCCGAGTCTGATCCTTGACGTGACCGCTGCCGCTGCGGCCAGGGCCGTTAGAGGCTCAAGGTTATCATAGGCGATCCGGTCAATGATCCAGAATGAATGGAGTCCCATCTCGTCGCACTTCTTGGCTACCGTTGTGACGTAGCCGGGCTGAATCTGCGGCGCTGGATTGACAAAGCAGAGGCCGATATTCGGCATTGTAGTGCTCCTTTCCTGTTTTCGACTTAGGTGGTCGGTATAAGACCATAGTTTGTGTTACTAATGCAAAAGCGCTCACCTGAGGGAAGCGTTGCTTGACAGGAGACTGTGGTTCATCTACATGACTGAGGCTGATGTTTCGAGTAAGGGAGGAAGTAAGATGGAAGCGCAAATTTTTGAGTTGATGACGCCCGTTCTGACCGGCGGGAGGAGCCATATGCCGCTGTCCAAGACTGATCTTGTATCAGTCGGTCTCAACTACTACACCCCGGGGCGCAAGAATACGCTGCACACCCATCCGGGCGAGGACCACGCCTTTGTAGTCATGGACGGCGAGGCGACTTTTTATGACAAGAATGAGAAAGCCACGGTGCTTAAGAAAGGCCAGGGCATCATGCTCCCAGAGGGGTGGTATTACTGGTTCCAGAATACTGGGCAGGAAGCTCTGGTCTTGCTCAGATTTTCTGCCCGCAAGGGAAAACCTCCGGTCACCAGGGTCGACGTCACCGGCAGGACCAGAAGCGAAGATTCCACGGAATATGTGCACGTCGATGGGCAACCGATTCAGGGTCAGCTCTGGAAGCTGTCCTGACAGCAAACGGCCAATGCTCCTGTGCGGAGGAACTATGGGACGGTTGATCTCTTTGCTGCTTGTTTCTCATAGCCTGTTATTCGCCTCTCAGTTGATTTATGCCCAGACTATTCCAGCCGAGCGAGCCAAGCTCATCGAAGAGGCCAAGAAAGAAGGCAAGGTCGTCGTTTACGCCGCCTATTCTGCGCCTGATGCCAACGCGTTTAAAGCTGCGTTTGAGAAAAAGTATCCATTCATAAAGTTCGAGTATTTCCGCGCGGGGAAGGATAAGTTGCTGGGTAAATATGTCACTGAGGTGAGAGCAGGTCAGTTCCTCCCCGATGTCTACCAGTCGAGTATCTTCCCGGTCATGACCCTGCTGCAGAGAGGGCTGCTGGGGAAATATCTCTCTCCAGAGCGTGCTGCCTATTCCGAAGCGGTGAAAGACAAGGAAGGCTACTGGACCGCTGTGTACCTGAACGCCATGACCATTGCTTACAACCCCCGCTTGGTAAAGCCGGAGGAAGTGCCAAGGAGTTATCAGGATCTGCTGCTGCCAAAGTGGAAGGGAAAGATGGGGCTGGATCTGAATAAGACCGAGTGGTACGTGGCGATGCTGCAGATGATGGGCGAGGAAAAGGGAAGAAAGTATATGGAGGCGCTGAGCAAGCAAGATGTCCAGGCGCGCGATGGCAATACGATCACAGGGCAGCTGCTGGTGGCGGGCGAATTTCCCTTGGTGATCTCGCAGTATCCCACGAGCGTCGAGGAGTACAAGAAAGTCGGCGCGCCGATTGAGTGGCTGCCGCTTGAGCCCCATTTTGTCTATTCCATCGTGATCGGCGTCACGGCCAAAAATTCCCATCCGGCTGCGGGAAGGCTTTTCGTTGACTTTGTTATCTCTGAGGAAGGGCAGAAAGTCATGAGGAGCTTGAGCCGAATTCCGGCGCGCAAAGACGTGCTGCCCGATCCCCCCAACCTGATTCAGGGACACAAGCTCCTGGTGGTGAATCCCGCTTCGAGCGAAGACTACAACCGGTTCAATAACGAGTACCATAAATATTTCCGCTGAGAGGATCATGAAGATTACCGACATCCGGACCATACGGCTGCGGGCACCCATTCCCGCTGAGGGTCATGTGATAAGCCGCAGTGGGGTGAGGAACAGTCGCTCCGCGGTGCTGGTGCAAGTCGAGACCGACGTCGGGATCAGCGGAATCGGCTCCTGCTCCGGAAACGGCGCGCTCATCGAGCTCATCATCGAAAAGGTCTTCAAGCCGGTGGTCGTGGGCATGGACCCGACTAAGACGGAAGAGATATGGGAGAAGGCCTACTTCCGCGCCGGAGTGGGACAGTTCGGCTCCAGAGGCGTCGGGGTCGTCGCGTTGAGTGGTCTGGACATCGCTCTTTGGGATATTCACGGAAAGGTTGAGAACGTCCCTGTCTATAAGTTGCTAGGCGGCGCTCAGCGAGAGAAAATCGAAGTCTATGCCACCGCGCTTTATCCGGAAGAGACAGCCAGCGTTGTGAAAAGGGCCGTGGCCTTCGCCGAGCAGGGCTTTAGAGGAGTAAAGATCAAACTCGGCTTCGATCTCGAGCAGGATATGGAGAGGGTCCGGGCCGTGCGCGCCGCTGTAGGCGACGATTTTCCCCTTATGACCGACGCCAATATGGGCTACGAACTTGACGCGGCGCTCCATGCGGCAGCAGTCCTGGAGCAATATGGGGTTGCCTGGCTTGAGGAGCCTCTCTTCGTCGAGGATGTTGAGAGGCACGCCCTGCTCAAAGCCGCTTCGAAAGTTCCCATTGCCTTGGGCGAGAACCTTCATACCCGTTACGCCTTCGAACAATTTATCGCCCGTGGGGCGGTCGATATCTTGCAACCTGATGTCGCTCGCGCAGGTGGAATCAGCGAGGTAAGGCGCATCGCCGTGCTGGGGGCCGCGCACAGTCGCCCGATCTCTTTCCACACCTGGGGTGACGCCGTGGCGCTCGCTGCCAGCCTACATCTAGCGATGGCCTTGAAAAACAGCATCGTCATGGAGCTAGACTGCACCCATAATCCTCTGCGCACGGAGCTTCTCCGCGAGCCGCTCGAGGCTCACAACGGCTGCATGATTCCGCTGCCAGGAGCCGGATTGGGGATCGAGCTTGATCCTCGGGCTCTGAGCCGATATGCCTTCTCCGGCGCTGAGGAGATATCCTTAAGCCAAAGGGCGTTGGGCCTCGACTGAGATGAAAGCAATGCTGCGAATCGTTCTGGGTTTCTTGTCGCTTCTTCTTTCTGCTCCAACGCATGCTCAGGGGTTGCCCAAGCTCCGCGCCGCTTACACCTCGATCGCGATTCAGATGACACCGCTCTATTTGATGAAGGAGCTGGATCTTCCGCGCAAGCATGGATTGGATGCCGAGATGCTGTATGTACCCGTTAGCTCAAGGGCGATCCAAGCCGCTCTGGCGGGCGAGATCAACTTCCTTACCAGCGGCGGCGTCGCCAATATCAACGCCAACATGGCCGGCGCCGATTTTATCGGCTTGACGGCGACGCTCAACACTTTCACCTTCAAGATTCTTTCGCAGCCCGAGATCCGCGAGGTGAGCGCGCTCAAAGGGAAGCGAGTCGGCATCTCGCGCTTGGGCGGGGCAAGCGATTTCTCGATTCGCTATGCCCTAGATCGCTGGGGGCTCATGCCGGATCGAGATGTCGCGGTTCTTCAAATCGGCGGCGAGCCAGAGCTGGCGGCCGCGCTCCAGGGAAAAGCGATTGACGCGGCCGTCATATCCGAGCCGTTTGCCACTCTGTCTCAGAAGGCAGGCGCGAACTTGCTCTACGATCTAAGCAACCTGGGAGTTCCATACACGCTCCACGGCATCGGCACGCGCAAGAGCTTTGTCCGCGAACACCGGGACATTGTGCTGCGCTTCATGAGGGCCTATCTCGAAGGGATCTATCTGTTCAAAACAAACAAGGATCTCAGCCTCAATACGCTAAAAAAATATACACGCTTAGACGATATCTCCGTGACGCAAACTGCCTACGATGAATATTCAAAGAGGCTCATCCGCAATGTTCCATACCCAAATCCCGAGGGCATTCAAACCATCATCGATCAGCTCGCCAAAAGCCGCGCACAGGCGAAGAGGTTGAACCCGAACGACTTCATCGATCCGACGATCTTAAAGGAGATCGAGGAGAGCGGCTTTGTAAAACGTCTCTACGGACAATGAGACCAGGACTGTGCGAATGGCCGCGAGTTGCGCGCACTCTTACGCTTTATTCGCGGCGGCGATTCTCGGAGGCGCTGCTCAGAAACCGAGTCTCCCAGCACAATGGGTGGCGCGTCTTGACCCGGGTGCGGCTTAGTATCAACTCGCCTCGAGTAACTGGGCGGCTTTATTTACAAAGCGCGGCTTGACCCACAAGATCGCGCCATACCGCCCGGCCCCAGCCGAGACCGCGTCAACAGCCGTGACGTTGATGTTGGCGTCGGCCAGCTTCGCCACGATTTCGGCAATCGCGCCGACCCTGTCCTCGCCCTGGATGAGGAAGCCCGTTTTGGGACCTACCAGCTTGAGCTGGGCCTTTTTAGCAACCGCTTTGAATCCTGCTGGCTCGGCTGGCATGAAGTCGATCTGTGCTCTTCGGCCTTTGGGAAAGCCCGAGAAGGCGAGGAGGTTCACTCCCTCATCTTTTAGCATCTTCAACAGCCTGGCGCCCTCCCCTGGTTTGTCCGGAACCTCAGCGTAAAAATACTGGACCTTCTGGATCGTATCAGCCATGGCTCAATCCTCCTTGCATCTGATCGTTCCCAGGAAAGCGCTTGTAAGCCTAATCACGCTAATCGACACTGTCAATGCATCAGCCGTTCTTTTCAGTCTCGAGTCTACCCAGTCGTTATTGCCTTTAACCGAAAAGAGTTGTTAAGATGTTTCCGATTTTTCATGTACGAAGAGGACACCATAGCGGCGGTCGCCACTCCCCCGGGCGAAGGCGGCGTGGCGATCGTGAGGATAAGCGGTCCGCATGCGGAGCGAATCGCCAAGGAAATCTTCTCGCGTGCCGCAGCCAGAAACGGGGCTCTGCGCTCCCATACCCTCCATTACGGAACTATCCGCGATCCCAAGACCAGCGATGTCTTAGATGAAGCCCTCCTGACCCTAATGCGCAAGCCGCGCAGCTACACGGGTGAAGATGTTGTCGAGGTTCATTGCCACGGTGGTCCGTTGGTGGTGCGTCGGGTATTGCAGTTGATCCTGTCTTGTGGGGCGCGCCATGCCGATCCAGGGGAGTTTACCAAGCGGGCCTTTCTCAACGGGCGGCTCGACTTGGCCCAAGCCGAAGCCATTCTTGATTTGACCCAGGCGCGTACGGATACGGGGATGAGACTGGCTTTGCAACAGATGCACGGTGGGCTCTCCAAGTGGGTCGGCGAGCTACGGGAGGAGTTGCTGGACATCTTGGCCCAAGTGGAGGCGGGCATCGATTTTCCTGAAGAAGAGATCGAGCTCTTACACAAAGAGCAATTGGTCGCAAAGGTTGAGGGCTTGAGAGAGAAGATCGCTGGGATCATCGCAAGCTACGAATGGGGCAGGTTGTTTCGTGAAGGCGCTAAGGTTTGCATCGCGGGTCGGCCGAACGTGGGCAAATCGAGCCTGCTCAATGCCCTGGTCGGGGAAGAGCGTGTAATTGTTACCGCCGTGCCGGGAACAACCAGAGATGTGATTGAGGAGAGCGTTAACCTAGGAGGGCTGCCGGTGCTTCTATGGGACACCGCCGGAATACGCGAGACGGATAGCCCGGTTGAGAAGATCGGTGTTGAATTTTCTTGGAAGCGCCTCGAAGCGGCGGACGCAACCCTGATCGTGCTCGACGGCTCTTCGCTCCCCAGCTCAGAGGATGGGTCGATCCTGCAAGCAGTAAGGGAAAGGAAAGGGCTTGTCGTGATCAATAAGAACGACCTGCCGCAGCGGCTTGACCTTTCTTGGGTGGCAGAGGCGGCGCCGGATAAGGCGGTCGTTTCGGTTTCGGC
>JAHFAP010000299.1 GCA_023250495.1 Deltaproteobacteria bacterium
AGCGGCGGCGTGAGCCAGGAAGCGGCGGCGATCGAGATAGACTTCCTTGTCTGTGATTTCGGACGACTTGATGTCGCTGGGCTTTTTAATCAGCATCGATCGATCGGCCTCCTTGTTTCTATTTATATCACAGGCTTGCGGGACACCCAACTCGGGCGCAAGGCATCCTATACCCTAATATGAACTCCGTTGTGCCGGAAAAAGTTCCGCCCGCGGCGCAGGCATGCCTTCCTCTTGATAAAAGAGCGGCTTGCGGCTTTCGCGTTCCGCCTCGGCGGCGCTGATGTGGCCGACCTGCGCCATTCGAGTCAGGATGAGATTTCTCCTGTGGAGCAGGCTTTTCTCCTGAGGATTTCGCGGACTCGGAAGCAATGCGGCCAGGGTAGCGGCTTCCGCCGGGTCGAGCGCTGAGGCTGACTTGGAGAGGTAATAGCGCGATGCCGCTTCAACGTCGTAGAGGTCTTGGCCCCACTCCACTACGTTGAGGTAAAGCTCGAAGATCCTTTTTTTGGGCAGCGCCTGCTCCAGTTGCAAGGCGATCACGATCTCGCGCAATTTTCTGAGCGGGTCCTTGGAAGGGTTGAGATACAGGTTCCGGGCGAGCTGCATGGTGATCGTGCTGCCGCCGCGCTTGAGCTCTCCCTTTTCCCAGTCCGCCTTGAAGGCCTCTTTGAGCTCGTAGAGGTCAACGCCTCTGTGACCGAAAAACGACGCGTCCTCGCTGACGATGATGGCTTTCTTCAGATGTTCGGAGACCGCGTCGTAGGAAACCCAGATCTGGCGCCGCACCGGGCGAAGTCCCCGGCGCCGGTACTCCGTATCTCGCAGCTCCATCAGCGCCGTGCCCCGGGGTTTTTTTTCTTCAGCGGCGAGACATCAGGAAGGCTCACGTACACGTAGGCTGCGAGGCCGAGGACAAGAGAGACTAAAAAGCTTTTGAGCAGAAGCCCCTTCATGGCTCGGTAATAAGTCTTACGGCCTTCAGGCTCAACGATGAGAGCGGGTGCCGGCTGAGCGAGGAAAGAGGAAGCCAGCGCCAGCCGGGCGCGGGAGGAGAAGTCTTGCCGGCGCAGACGCAGAGATAGACAGGCGCGCGAATTCTCCGGTTCGTTATGTTGTGGCGAATCACACCCATGGCAGATTCTAACTTTACCCGTTGGCTTAGGCCGTTGAGGTGGCGGAGCAAAGCCGTTCTTACGCTCTCCCGGTTTATCCTTTCTCCGCCAGGTATTTCCCAGAGCCCCGGCAAGAGCCCGCCGTCGGGCCGGCGGCGCAACAGGATCTTACCATTCTTTCTGATTACAGCTAAGGGCCAGTCGATCTTTCTGGCGGCCGGCTTTGGCGCAAGGCGCTTTTGAAGGCGAATGCTGCCAAATTTTCGCGCTTCGCATCCAGCGGCAATCGGACAGCGCGGGCAGCGCGGATCTCGCGGGAGACAGACCGTCGCTCCTAATTCCATCAGCGCTTGGTTGAACTCCCCGGGGCGCGAGGCGGGAACCAGCCGCGCTGCGACCTGCTGCAGAGCCTTTTCTCTCTTGACGTTGAATAGCCGCGTCAGCACGCGCCGGGCGTTTCCATCCACCGCCGGATGGCGTTCGTCAAAGGCGATGCTCATCAAGGCGCCTGCGGTGTAAGGGCCGATCCCCGGCAGTGCGCGCAGCGCGCGGAAGTCGCGCGGGAGCTTTCCTCGATGGTGGCGCACGATCTTTCTCGCTGCCGCTTTCAAATGCATCGCGCGCCGGTAATAGCCCAATCCGGACCACAGGGCCAGGACCTCCGCCCGCCGCGCGCGATCGAGGGCCTCGACGGATGGGAGGGCTCTGAGGAAGCGGCGGTAATAGGGGAGAGCGGTCTTGACCTGGGTCTGCTGCAGCATCGTCTCTGCGATCCATATGGCATAGGGATCGCGCGTGCGCCGCCACGGCAAATCGCGCCGTGTTCGCTCGTACCAGCGCAAGAGCGCGCGTCGGATGTGCTGGTGCTTGTGATCCATCATGGCGCCAAGCTACATCAGCAAAATCATTCAAATCAAGTAGCTGATCGCTGGACGGAGATTCTTCGCGGAGTTTATCCTGAGCGGATTGAGATCCTTCGCTACGCTCAGGATGACACAGCGCGAAGGGCTCAGAATGACACATAGAGAAGTTGTCATCCTGAATCCTTCGACTGTCACTCTGAGCAACGCGAAGAGTCTCAGGATAGACTCCGTGAAGGATCTCTGGTGACATATTCACTTTTTTTTGGCGCTTTCCTTGCGAACGATCCTCTCCTAGAGTATAAATTTTTTCTGTGAGCAGCATGGGACGGCTCAAGGGCTACGTCTGGCGTTATTGGCGGCGTTACGTTGTCGGCTCCATTTGCCTCCTGGCCACGGTGACCCTGGTCATGTGGATCCCGTGGTGGATACGGGAGGCGGTGCGGATCATCGAGCATGGCGGCGCGATAGCGGACGTGCGTTATTACGCGTTGCTCATCGCCGTCGCCGGTGTGGCCCAGGGGATCATCCGCACCTTCTCCCGAGCGCTCATCTTCAATGCCGGCCGCGACATCGAGTACGATCTGCGCAACGACCTGTTTGCCCACTTGCAGCGGCTTCCCGTCAATTTCTACCACTCGCAGAGGACCGGCGACCTCATGTCGCGCGTGATCAACGACATCTCCGCGGTCCGCGCGCTTCTGGGGCCGGGGATTCTCAATCTCTTCAACGCGCCGGTTTATTACGTCTACGGGATCGCGCTGATGTTGTCGATGGATGTGCGCATGACGCTCGTGGCCCTGCTGCCGTGCCCGCTGTTGATCTGGGCGGTGGGCCGTTTTCGCGGCAAGATCCTGAAGAGCTCGCTCAAGGTGCAGCGGCAGATGGCCGAGTTGAGCAACCACATTCAGGAGAACCTGAGCGGAATGCATGTGGTCAAGGCCTACACGCAGGAGGAGAACCAGATTCGCCAGTTTGTCAGCCTCAACCGGGACTACCAGGAAAAAAATATGGATCTGGCCAGGCTCCGCGGTTTGATCGGTCCGGTCATGCAAGCGGTCAGCGGCCTCACCGTCCTGCTGGTGATCGGATACGGCGGCTTTCGGGTCATCCGGGGAGAGCTGCTCGTGGCGGACATCGTCGCCTTTATTGCCTATCTCAACGTCCTGGCCTGGCCCACCGCGGCCTTCGGCTGGATGCTCTCTATGATCGAGAGGGGACGCGCTGCGATGGAGCGGCTGGAGGAGATTTTCAAAGTTGAGCCGGAGATCGCCAGCCCGGCTCAGCCGCTGCCGCTGGCAGACTCGAAGGAAGGCATCGAGTTCCGCGACGTCTCGTTCGCCTATGATGCGAAGACCGACGGCCAAGCGACTTTGAATGAGATCACCTTCGCCGTGCCCCGCGGCCGCACGCTCGCGATCGTGGGCCGCACGGGCGCGGGGAAAAGCACGGTGGCGCAGCTCATTCCCCGTCTCTACGATGTCTCCTCGGGGGAGATCCGTTTGGGG
>JAHFAP010000300.1 GCA_023250495.1 Deltaproteobacteria bacterium
TCGGCTTCTCTGAAGGGTATGTCCCCTCTTGCACCGCTCAGATGCCAGAGGAAAGCCACTCGGGTGACTTTGGGGAAGGTCTCCTTGAGTAGTTCTAGTCTTTTCCCGTCTAGCTCCGGGGCAAGAATCGATAGTCCTGTGGCATTTCCGCCTGGCCGTGCGAGGCTATCCACAAGCCCAGAGGCGACCGGATCGCTAACCGCAGCGAAAACGATCGGGATCGTTTTGCTCGCCTTCTTTGCAGCCTGAACAGCGCCGGTAGAACTGGTGAAAATGACGTCAACCTTGAGACGGACAAGCTCCGACGCGAGTTCAGAATACCGATCCGGCTTCCCTTCTGCGTATCGGTACTCAATCGCAACGTTTTTTCCTTCAATGTAGCCAAGATCATGAAGACCTTGCAGGAACGCTTTAGTGTTACCCGCAGCCGCCGAACGGGAGGCGCTACCTAGATAGCCTATCCGCGGGACTTTCTTCGCCGGCTGCTGCGCCTCGGCGAAAGCTGCATACCCCACCAGCGCTACTATGATTGCAATCAGACTAAAAATATTTTTCATAGCCGCTCCTCACATTTTCGATCTTGGATCCTTGATTTCACCTCTCTTGATGTTTCTTCTTCCTCTCCCTACGAGGGAGAGGATTGAGGTGAGGGTTGCTTAGGACCGCCGCAATTCTTTCGAGAACCGCGTCCGTATCCTCCATCACTTCATTGTCCCAGAATCGTAACACCCGGTAGCCGCGACCCGCGAGGAAAGCAGACCTTTTCTGATCCGCTTCAACCTGTTCAGCATGCTGACCCCCATCGAGCTCCACCACCAGGCGATGTTCCAGGCAGCAAAAGTCGACAATGAAGTAGCTGATAGGGTGCTGGCGACGGAACTTCACGCCACAGAGCTGTCGTGCTCGAGCCGTGCCCAAAGTTTGCGTTCGGCTTCAGTTTGGTCACGGCGGAGCCGGCGAGCCCGGTCCCTAAGTGTGGAGACGTTGGGTCGCATTCAGGTTTTCCCTCACCCTAGCCCTCTCCCAAAGGGAGAGGGAAGCAGAGCTGCCAATCCAAAATTCTCACCCTGCCAGCTCGAAGACCGGAAGCTTGATCTCCGGGCTGGCAGTCTGTTGAAAGACAACCCTGACTTTGGCGCCCGTCTTCACCGTTTGCGGATTCGTTCCGACGATCCGGCTCTCGAAAATCACGCCTTCGTCTAAAATAATATTGGCGTAGCAGATCGGGACCTCGTCTTTGAAGGCGGGATTGCGCGGGACGAAAACCCAACTGAAGCTGTGCACCTTGCCTTCACCCTTGGCTTGGACCCAATCAAGCTCGCAACTGAAACAGCCGGTGCAGACGACGCGCGGAAAGAACTGGAGCTTCTCACAAGCGCGGCACTTCTGGATCAGGAGCTTTCCTTCGGCGGCGCCTTTCCAGAACGGTTGGTCGATCTTGTTGATCTTCGGAAGACTCTTCTCCGCCATCACGCCCTCCTCTCCATGATCAGCCCGGCTGTCGTGCCGAGGTTGCGGCCATAGGAAAGCCAGCCGATGCCGGTCACCAAAGCGCGCTCGGCCTTCTTCACCTGTCTCGGACCCGCCTCGCTTCTCAATTGCCGCAGCGCTTCGACGACGTGGAGAAATCCTCCCGCCAACCCGGCCTGTCCCACAGAAAGCTCACCTCCGCCGGTGTTGACGGGAAAATCTCCCTTGAAAGAGAGATCATGGCTCCCGACAAACTTTCCCCCCTCGCCCTTCCCGCAGTAACCGAGATCTTCGATCTGAATCAAGACTGCGATCGGATAGTCGTCGTAGAGCTCAAAGAGGTCGATCTGATCTCTCCGGACCTCTGCAAACAATCTGTCGCCGACGACTTTGATGCCGAACGTGGTCTTGTCCGGCAGCATATTGGAAACCTGGTAGTTGATCCTCTCGGCGTCGGTCACGAGATAGACGAGCTTGTCCGTGATGCTGCGCGCCCGCTCTTCAGAGGCGAGAACGACGCACTCGGCGCCGGAGCAGGGCATGACGCAATCGAAGAGACGGATCGGATCGGAGATCATGCGCGACTTGAGATAGTCTTCCAGGCTCATCGGATCGCGCAGCAGCGCCTGAGGATTGAGCCGGGCGTTTTCTCTCTGGGTGACGGCGATCTTGCCGATCTGGTCTAGCGTCGTCCCATACTGCTCCATGTGGCGGCGCTGGACTAAAGCCATCAGAGTGTTCGGCCCGCCGTAGCCGTAGACGTCCACATAATTCGCGCGCTGGTACTCCAGAGGTCTCTGCTGGAAGACGCTCTTGTCGAAGCTGTTTCCTCCTAACAAAACCGCGACGTCGACGTGGCCCGCCTCGATGGCATCGGCCGCCCGCCGCACGCTCGTCACCCCTCCGGCCCCACCGTAATCTCCGTTGAGAACCCAGTCCAGCTCCAGCCCAAGCTGCTCGGCAACGTGAGGCGAATAGTCGGGGCTGGATTGAGTGGTTACCGAAAAACCCTGGATATCGCTCTTCTTAAGGCCGGTCTGATCCAGCGCCGCGCGGATCGCCTGCGCGTAATATGAGAGTAGCGGCTCCTCGGATTTCCGCGAGTACTCGGTCGAGCCGTAGCCGACAAAACAGACTCTTTTGCGCCGCAATTTTTTCTCCTCTCTCAGAACTGAGTGCTATGATGCGCAGCCTCCTCTTACCACGGCCTTGTGACGCGTGAAAAGGGGCTTGAAAGAGCATTGACCTGCTTAAGGGCTCTGTGGTAAGCAGGCGCATCTGGACGGCAATAACCGCTCTTGCCTCGCCGAGTGACCGTACGGCGGGGATGAAAGGACCGGCACCCGATGAAGATCAGAGCGCAGGTCATTTTTGTTCTTCTCTTGGTTATCTTCTTCGCCCTCTTCGTCTATGAGGCGAGGGGCTGGCGGCTCCAGGCCCGGCTCTATCCCTGGGTGATCGGGATCCCCATGGTGGTTCTAGCCCTGCTCCAGCTCCTGCTCGATCTGAAGGGGATCGCTCCCAAAAAAAGTCAAGACGACACTCCGGTTGACTTCCAATTCACCCAGAATATAGATCCGGCTCTGGCAAGGGCCCGCAGGATCAATATCTTTTCCTGGATTTTCGGATTCCTCGCCGGAATCTGGCTCCTGGGATTTTCCATTACGGTGCCGCTGCTTGTCTTCCTCTACCTGAAGGTTCAGTCCCGGGAAGGATGGACGCTTTCCATCGCATTGACCGCCGCTGCCTGGCTGGTCTTCTGGGGACTATTTGACTGGCTTCTTCGCCTACCGTTCCCGGACGGGCAGCTCTTGATCTGGTTGGGTCTGGATTAAATATAAAAGGAGGACTTTATGCTGGGCAAACGCAAACGTTTAAGGGTTGCAGGGTTTTTCGTATTAGGTCTTTTAACCCTTAATCCTGTGTTTGCCCAGGAGCCATTCTACAAAAACAAGACCATCACAATCGCCGTCGGCCTCAGCACCGGAGGAGGCTACGACCG
>JAHFAP010000301.1 GCA_023250495.1 Deltaproteobacteria bacterium
ATTGCGCAGAAAGGGAGGGACCCTGTCTTCAAGCTTGGCGGTGCAGATCACGCGGGTGTCTCCGACTTCGATCAGCACCGAGCCATCGGCATGTTTGATGTAGCTCGGCGTGATGACGATGGGCCTGAGCTGTCTGTCTTTGCGCCCGTCCGACCGCATACCTAACCGCCGAGGTGGAAAACCACCATCTTAAGTTCCGTCATCTCCTCGACCGCGTAGCGCGGCCCCTCTTTGCCGAAGCCGGATTCCTTGAGCCCGCCGTAAGGCATGAGATCGGCGCGCCACTGCGGCCCCCAGTTGACGTGCAGGTTTCCGGATTCGACCTCGCGGGCGAACTTCATCGCCCATTCGATGTTCTCCGTGAAGATGCCGGCGGAGAGGCCATAGACGCTGTCGTTGGCGAGCGCGATCGCCTCTTCAATCGAGCCGAACGGAGTCACCGCTACCGCCGGACCAAACAGCTCGTCGCAGGAGATCCGCATGGTGGGCTTCACGTCCGCCACGACCGTCGGGGCGTAAACCGCGCCCCGGCGCGATCCGCCGGTGACCACGCGCGCCCCGCCTCCGACGGCTTCCTTCACCCACTGCTCGACGCGGATAGCATCCACCTCCCGCACCATCGGGCCAACTTTGGTCTTCTCATCGAGCTGGTTGCCGATCGTGAGCGCCTCCACTTTCGGACCGAGCGCGCTGAGAAAATCGCCGTAGACTTTCCCGGCGGTCAGAACTCTCTGAGTGGAGATGCAGACCTGGCCGGCGTTGGCGTAGCCCGTGGCTGCCACCGCCACGGCCACTTTGTTGAGATCGGCATCAGGCATGACAATCACGGGGCAGTTGGAACCCAACTCCATCGTTACTTTTTTGATTCCTGCAAGACGGCAGATTCGATCCCCGATCTCCCGGCTGCCGGTGAAGGTAATCTTGCGCACGCGCCGGTCGGAGACTAGAGGATCGCCGATCTCGCCTCCGGAGCCTGTGATGCACTGCGCGCCCTCGGGCGGGAGACCGGCCTCGAGCAGAATCTCGACGAGCCTGAGAGCGGAAAGCGGCGTATCCGTGGCCGGCTTGATGATCACGGAGTTGCCCGCAGCCAAAGCCGGTCCGACTTTGTGGCAGACCAGATTCAGGGGAAAGTTAAATGGGCTGATGGCGACCACGATGCCGCACGGAACCCGCAACGTAAAGCCCAACTTCTTCGCCCCGCCGGGATCGCCGTCCAAGGGAATGGTCTCTCCGTGGAGGCGCTTGGCCTCTTCGGCCGAGCCCATCATCGTTTCTACGGCGCGGTTCGCTTCGAGACGGCCCTCGGCGATGATCTTGCCCTCCTCCGTGGAGATGAGCCGGCCCAGCTCTTCATTCCGGGCCGCCATGAGGTCAGCGGCCTTTCGTAAAATTCTCCAGCGCTCATAGCCGGAGAGCTTGGCCATCACCCTGGCCCCGCGCTCGGCGAAGCTTAAAGCGCGAGCGACGTCGTCTCCATCGCCTTTCGGCACCGTGTCGACGACGGAGTTGTCGTAGGGATTTCGCACCTCAATTTTTTTCGGTTTGTCCGTCCATTTCCCTTCTAAAAACATCTTCATGCCTAAGAACCTCCTGGCTTCCTCAATTTAAAATGCAAGGTGCAAATTTTAAATTTCTCACGTTGCATTCTGCAATTTGCGTTCTCTAACTTTCATTTTCATCTTCGTGTTTGCCGCGGAAAAAACTCCGCCCGTACGCGCGGTGAAAAGAGGTCCAGCGCGAGTCCGGCTCCTTCTCCATCAGGCTCTGGATGCTCTGGATCTTGCCATCGAGATCGTCTAGGTAGTGGAGAATCACCGCCTCAACCGTCTGAGGGAGCTTGGGCGATCCGAACTCATAGGATCCGTGATGGCTCACGATCATGTGTTTGACCAGCATGGCGAGCGGCTCAGGAAAATCCGCGATCGACTTGATCTTCTCGTTGACGATCTCGACCTCCATGACCAGATGGCCCAGGAGCTGCCCGCTGTCGGTGTACTCCACCGACCGATCGAAAGAAAACTCATAGACCTTGCCGATGTCGTGGAGGAATCCGCCGATCAGAAGGAGATCAACGTCGATACCGCGGTAGTTTTCGACCACTT
The DNA here is from genome assembly GCA_023250495.1 of Deltaproteobacteria bacterium. Classification (GTDB taxonomy): domain Bacteria; phylum Desulfobacterota; class Binatia; order UBA9968; family UBA9968; genus JAHFAP01. Next base: position 2,106 of record JAHFAP010000301.1, read on the forward strand.
TGAGAATCAGCTTGAGCAGAGAGAGCGTATGCTCCAACAGGCCGCCGAGATAGGGATGGTGGATGCTTTTCCCCGCCGGAGCGCGCTTGAAGAGATCCATAAACTCTTGATCGGCGAAAAAAGCCTCCGCCAAAGCCTGCAGATGGCGATTCTTCATTCCTCCGAGAATCGTCATCAGCTCCCCGGCCATGACTTCAGGATCGTACGGACTCTTGGGCAAGAAGTCCTCTGCTGCCACCTCCTTCTCATCCACGCGCGCGATATCGTGCACGCGGAGCTGCAGCCTCCCCTGATAGAGAGTCGCCTGCCCGCGCACCCGCACGTAGTCGCTCTTCTCAAATCCCCTTGCGAGCTCCTCCGCCCGGTCCCACACCCTCCCTTCAATCTCGCCGCTGCGATCGAGGAGCTTGAGAACCAGATAGCCGCTGCCGCCCTTGGTGACTCCGTGATTCTTGGCCGCGACCAGAAAAACCGAGTCTACCGGGTGATTCTCGCGGATACCGCTGACAAACAGAGCTTTCATTCGCTAACCCATAAAGCGCACCGACCGCGCCAGGTCATAGAGCGATTGAACCAGGAAGCTTTGCAGGAACATAATCGCCACGAAAACGAGTATCGGGGAGAAATCGATGCCTCGCGCGTAAAGGGGAAAGGCGCGCCTAAGTCGATAGAGCACGGGTTCGGTGGCGCTGTAGAGAAAGCGCACGATCGGGTTGTACGGATCCGGATTGACCCAGGAGATCACAGCGCGAGCGACGACGATCCACATATATAAGGTCAGCAGCATGTTGACAACCGCCGCGAAGGCTTCCAAAAGATTGGCTAGAATAAACATGTTTCGCTCTACGCGCTCCGCGGACCAAAAATAGCCGTGCCGATCCGCACCAAGGTCGCCCCCTCTTCGATCGCCACTTGATAGTCGTGCGTCATCCCCATCGATAGCTCATTGAGATCGATGTTCGGTATCTTCCGCGCCTGAAGCTCTCCACGCAACTCCCGCAGGGCACGAAAGTAAGGACGGGCCTCCTCCGGTTTTTCTGTCAAAGGCGGCACCGCCATCAACCCATCTATCCTTATAGAAGAGAGCTTGCCGACCTCATCCAGCAGCGCGGCGACCCTCTCTCTGGCGATTCCGCTCTTGCTCTCCTCGCCCGCCAGGTTGACCTCCACAAAAGCGCGCGCGACCCGGCTTCTCTTCTTCGCCTCTCTATCCAGCTCCTGCGCCAACTCCACGCTATCCAGCGATTGAATCAGATCAAAGAGGTCCAAGGCTGTCTTGACCTTGTTGCGCTGGAGATGACCGATCATGTGCCACTCGACCCGTTCGTGGATGG
>JAHFAP010000302.1 GCA_023250495.1 Deltaproteobacteria bacterium
CTTTTGGCGTGCCGAACATCACGGTAAAGAGGTACGTGAAAGTGTTTCGGGAACAGGGAGTCAAACCCTCTTTCCGCAGGTCAGGGCCGGGATATCTCCCCCCACCCCGGGTCTCGGTTCAATTCAACGCCGGAGAAAGGCGTTAGGACCCATGCCGAAGAGATCGAGCAGTTCCAGCTGACGCCCGGTGAGCTGCGGGTCAAACCGCTGAATCACCCGTCGGTTTGACACGGCTCGTGGTGCTGATTGAGGGCGCTCGGTGGCGAAGCCCTTCACGCAACCCCTCCATATTCTTGCCCCTATGCCGGGCGTTCTTTCTTGGGTTCTGACAACGGCACCGGTTTCCGTCGTGTCATTAAGAAGCGGCTTTTAAAATAAGCAGACTCCCAAAGCAGAGCCTGCGCTGTTGGTCGTGCTGACGAGAGAAACGCGCGGGGTATTACCGGCCTCAAGCACATCGCGAGTATACCATCGAGCTCTCAAGCCTACCCCTTTGCGCTTCTCTCTACGCTCGTTTTCTTCAGGTCAAACTCTTTTGAAGTCAGCTGATTCGCCCTTGGCAAAAAAACTGCATTTTTCGCTGGACACGATCCTCGCTCCTGTCTATTCTAAAGGTGAAACGAGAGGGCAGAGAAGATGGACGCAGGATTGCAAACGGGGCTTGATTTTGGAGGGCGCCGGTTTTCGCCGGAGGAACTCAGCCTCATTGTTGAAGTCAGTCGGGACTTTCCCTCCCTGTCGCTTACAGAGCTTTCCAGTACTGTCTGCGAACTTCTCACCTGGAAGCGACCCAACGGAAAGCTTAAGTACAAGGAATGTCGCGCCTTTCTCGAGCAACTGCAGGCCGACGGAGTTGTTTCCCTTCCGGCCCTGCGCAAGACTGCCCCGAGTCGACCGCGGGCGATCGCAGCGACCGCTCAAAGCGAGCCTCGGGCTCCTTTGGCCGGCAGTGTGGGAGATTTGCCGCTATGGTTGCACCTGGTCGAAGGAGGGTCCAACCTAAGCTCTCTCTGGAACGAGCTCGTCGATCGCTATCATTACCTTCGCTTTCGCGTTCCGTTCGGAGCCAATCTACGGTATCTCGTGGAATCCGAGCGACACCCGGGGCAATACCTCGCCTGCTTGCTCTTTTCCAGCCCCGCATGGAAGATGGCGCCACGAGATGAATGGATCGGCTGGAATCCCGAGCAACGCAAACGCAACCTGCAGTACGTTGTCTCCAATAGCCGCTTCCTCATTCTTCCCTGGGTATCGATTCGTGGCCTGGCCAGCAAGAGTCTTTCCCTGGCAACGCGGCAGCTTCCCCAAGACTGGGAACGGCTGTACGGCTACCGTCCGCTATTGCTCGAAACTCTGGTCGACTGCTCGCGCTTTCTCGGCACCTGTTATCGAGCGGCGAACTGGATTCACCTGGGAAAGACCCAAGGGCGGGGACGTATGGATCGCGATCATGAAGCCCACGGCCATGCCATCAAGGATATTTATGTTTTTGCGTTGTGCCGTGATGTGCGCCGTCGGCTTTGCCAGGATACGCCGCCGGTTTTTCTTGAGCCGTCCGAGCCCGACTGAGAGCAGCTCCAGTGGCTGGAAACAGACCTTTCCGCCCCGCTCGAAACTCCGGCGGTGATCCATCGATGTCCCGCCGTCAAAGGATATGACGACCCAGACTGCGTTCGATCTCGACAGCAAGCTCATCGGCGCCCTACCGCTGGTCAATCACCTGCTCGGCAGGCTTCGCTTTGACGAAATCCTCCAGAAGCATCTATCACCTCCAGACCCACGGACAAAGCTCGCTCCCATTGATGCCCTTGGCGTATTGGTTCGCAACCTTGTGCTCGCCCGCGTTCCCCTCTATGCCGTTGGTGAATGGGCTCAGCAACGAGTCCCCGCGCTGCTGGGAATTGCGCCTGAGCAGCTGGAGCTCCTCAACGACGACCGCGTGGGCCGCGCGCTGGACTGGCTTTTCGACAGCGACCGCCAGGTGCTCCTGACAGAGCTCGTCGTGCAGATGGTCAAGGAGTTCAACCTCTCCCTTGAGGAGCTTCACAACGACTCAACCACGCTCACGCTGCACGGGCAGTACAAGGGGGCTAACGGAAAGCGCGTACGGGGAAAACCGACCGTGGTGGCCACCCTTGGGCACAATAAAGACCACCGCCCCGACCTCAAGCAACTCGTCTGGATCCTCACGGTGAGTGCCGACGGAGCGGTCCCCGTCCACTTTAAGGTGGTCGACGGCAACACCGAGGACAGCACCACTCACATTGAGACCTGGAAGTGCCTGTGTCTCTTGGTCGGGTCGCCCCAGTTCCTCTACGTGGCCGATAGCAAGCTTTGCACTCGTGAGAACCTCAAACACATCGCCGGCAACCACGGGAAGTTCATCACCGTCATGCCACGCTCGCGCAAGGAGGACGGACTCTTCAAGGACTGGCTGCAGAAGAATAATCCTCCATGGCTGGAGGTGGCCCGAAAACCGCACCCGCGGCTTAAGAACGGCCCACCGGATGTCTTCAGAGCCATGCCCTCGCCCATCCCTGACTCGGATGGCTTTCGGGTGATCTGGTATCAGAGCTCACACAAAATCGATCGGGATGCCCAAGCCCGAGGAAACGTCATTCAGTCGGCGTGGAAAGCGCTCCAGCAGCTGCAGGCTAGACTCGAAGGCCCGCGGCCGCGGTTCCAGAGCCGAGGGGCGGTCGCTCGAGTTGTCGATGAGATCCTGGGCAAGTCCGGAGCCGACCGCTGGATCAGCTATGACGTTTGCAGCATCGAAAAAGCCGTCTTCCGTAAAGAGAAGCGAGGTCGTCCCGGAAAGAAGAGCCGCTGGCGTCGTCAAACCAAAACGCGCTTCCGGCCCACCTGGGCTCTTCAAGAGGACCAGATCGCCTATGACGCCCGCTGCGACGGGGTGTTTCCTCTCATCACCAATTGTCCAGAAGCGGATCTTTCAGATGCTCAGGTCCTGGACGCCTACAAGTCCAATCAACCCCTGGTTGAGAAGCGCCACGACCTCCTCAAGAACGTTGAGGCCGCCACTCCGATGTATCTGAAGAGCATCAGCCGGATCGAGGCCCTGCTGTTTGTCCTGTTCGTCGCCCTACTGGTTCACGCCTTGATCGAGAGGCAAGTGCGCCTGGCCATGAAGACAAAGCGGATCCGGGAACTTGCTTTATATCCCGAGGACCGCGCCTGCAAGGCGCCGTCAACACGGCGGATGCTCGAGGTGTTTGAGAACCTACAGTGCCATGTTCTGCGCCGGAACCGACGGGTGATTCAGCGGTTTGACCCGCAGCTCACCGGGCGTCACCTGGAACTGCTCGATCTCTTCGGCATGGGCCCTAACGCCTTTCTCGGGCGTTGAATGGACCCAAGACCAGGGGGGGAGATATCCCGGCCCTGACCTGCGGAAAGAGGGCCATA
>JAHFAP010000112.1 GCA_023250495.1 Deltaproteobacteria bacterium
GCCGACGGACGCGCCGCGCCATCGGGAATACCACTCGTAATACTCCGGGAAGTCCATGACCTCTCTCGACCCCACCCACGGGCCCGCCCTCGGCGCCGCCGGTCGCGGCTCGAAGCCCGTTAGGCGCTCACCGATATAGGTGACAAAGCCCGCTTTCCCCTGCTCTCCGTCGCTCACGACGTCCACGCCCGCCCGCGCCTGCCTGCGGACGGCTTCGGCCACCGCGCTGCGAACCCGGGCGGCAAACGCCTGGCGGTCGTAGGATTGCCCGCTCTCTTTCGCCTTCAGCGTTTCGATCAGATCCGCCGGGCGCGCCAAGCTCCCGACAAAGGTAGTCAGGATCCGCTCGGTACTCCGCTTCATCTTATTCCTCTATTGGCGTTAATGATGGGAATTTTCTGTATGGCAGAGAGTATCCGTACGAGTAGCGATATGTCAACAAATTTCCCCTGCATGGCGCCACTGGATCATGTCACGTTTGCTCAATTGCGCAAATGCGCAACTATCACTGAATGTAGAAAAGCCGGCAGAGAAGAGACCGGAGGCTTTCTCGGCCGCGAATCTTTCCCTAGTTGCTTGAGTCGTGGTAGAAAGGAGGAACACGAAGGAGGAAAAGTATGCTCACCCCATCGATTTACGCATTTATCGTCGCCGCGGTCGCGGCATTGGCCTCTCCGGCGCCAAGCACCGCCGCGGACTCTCCTTGCCCCTCCGTCCTCGATCACGAATTCTCGAATCTGCGGGAGGAGCCGGTTTCGCTCTGCCAGTTCCGCGGGAAAGTGCTGCTGATCGTCAACACAGCAAGCGAGTGCGGCTACACGCCTCAGTACGAGGGCTTGGAAAAGTTATACCGCCGCTTTCGCGACAAAGGGTTCGCGGTCCTGGGGTTCCCGGCGAACGATTTCGGCGGCCAGGAGCCGGGGTCGAACAAGCAGATCGCGCAGTTCTGCCAGGTGAATTACGGTATCACGTTCCCGATGTTCGCGAAGACGTCCGTCGTCGGCGCGAACGCCCACCCGCTCTTTCATGAGCTCGCCGCGAAAACCGGAAAGCCGCCGCGCTGGAACTTTCACAAGTACCTCCTCGACCGGGCGGGCCAGCCGGTAGCCGCGTTCGAAAGCGCCGTCGAGCCTGCGGATCCGCGGGTTACTGCGCAGATCGAAAAACTGCTCGGTGCGCGCTGATATGTGGTGGGAATGTCGCCGAGGTCAGACGCTACAGTCGGAGAAAAAAGTTCGGGCGTCTTTGCGGGATAGATACTTGCGGCTAGGCAAACGTTAGTCTCGAGTGTCGTTATTTTTTACTCCGAGTTGATCTTGTCACGTTTGCTCAATTGCGCAAATGCGCAACTATGGCCAAGCTCGGGGCGATACTATCCCGCTTCATGCTCGTAGACTTGCCGCCAGGCTTCGAAGCCGCCGCTCATGCTCGCGACATTTTTGATCCGTTTTCCGATCACGCAACTCGCTATTGCTTAAAGCCCACCACGAGATGGGCACGATTGGATTCGGGCAGCGCTTCTCCTTCGCACTTGAGCGTGACGATGTACGTGCCCGCCTTTGCGATCGCCTCGGGTGAAATGATCGCCTCAAGCTCGTTCTTTGAGACGAAACGGGTCGGAAGCGGTTCGCCGTTCAACATGACGCGGTGGAACGGCCACATCCCGCCCTCTCCCCGTACTTTCAATACCGTGGGACCGGAACCCTCGGTGAGGAAGAGCGGCGATATTTCGAGGTTCGGCGGCAAGCTCTGGTAGGAATAGAATGACGGAATCGGATTCTTGTATTTGTGGAATCCGATATCGACGACCTTCCCGTCCATCACGACCATCTTGACGTTCTGCGTCATCCAGATGTCTTGCAGCGGGTCCCCCTCGACGATGGACAGATCTGCGACCTTGCCGGGCTCGACGCTGCCGTAGTCTTTGTCTTTTTTGAAAGTCCTGGCGACATTCAGCGTGGCGGCTTGGATCGCGGTCATCGGCGGCACACCCGCCTCAACGTCCATCACCAGGGCCTGATGCATGAGCAAGGCCGCCATGCCGCGCGGCGGGTCCGAGCCTTCCTTCAGGATGCCGCCGGCCTGGACGAAGCGCCGGATGAATTCATTCGCTTTTTCATAGCCGATTTTGGCGCGCTCGAGCTGCTCGGGCGTGTAGCGCTTGAGCAGTTTGTCATAGGCGTTGGCGGTCACCGCGCGGACCGCGGCCGGGAGATCGGCATTGGGATCGTTCAAGATTTCGTTCTCTCTTTCTCTGAAGCGTTTGGCGCTCGGCGAAAGGGGACGCAGCCATTTGGCGATGGTCGGAGTCCACGCGACGTTGTGCTCCACCATCGCGCCGATCACCTCGTCGAAATTTTCGCTTTGGTAATAAGCGCCGGCGAGCTCCTGGTCGATCACGCCGCCCAACCGATCTTCGGCCAGCTTGCGCCTGGCAGGGACATAAGGGATGGAGCTGTAGCCTACCGACCAGATGTGCTCGATTGAGTCGACGCCCGCCTTGACGGAGCCGACGACGTCCCAACTGTGGGCGGCTACCGGCATGTTCAGCCGATGGGCTTCGTCGACGGCGACTTTCACCAGGTCCAAAGAAAGAAACTCGTTGACTTTGAGGATGTCGCAGCCGAATTCCTTTTTCCGCCGCACCGCTTGACGCACTTCCTCCGGCGTTGTGACGATGATGTTGCCGCGAGATGTTCGCGAACCAAACGCGTCGTGCTCGGTGCCGGCCGCGCCGATCGCCCGGCCCGTCATCCAAATACGCGGCCCGCGAATTTTTCCCAGATCGGTGCCCTGTTTTTGCGCAAGGGTCCATGGGCCGTCCTGATAGAGTTCGATCGAGGCGCAGGTGGTAATTCCCAGATGGAGATAAAGCTCTCCATGGAAATCCTCCAAGTGGCCGTGGCCATCGATGAAGCCCGGCAGAACGGTCTTGCCCTTGACATCAATCACCTGCACGTCGGCCGGAATAGAGACTTCGCCGCTCCTACCGACCGCTTGGAACTTGCCTGCCTGGATAACGACGACGGAATTCTCGATCGGCGGCTGGCCGGTGCCATCGATCAGTCTTCCACCCTGCACCACGAGTACTTTCTCTGCCATGTTTTCTTTTCCTCCCTCACCGCTTCAATGTCAACGTGGGATCTGTAAAGACCATTTAGGGACCATGACAGGATTAGTGATTGTGACGGAACCCTCGAGAATCGGTCCAGATGATTTGAATAGGATTTCGCCCTAACTCGCGGGCAAAGGTGTGAAGATAAAAAACCGCCGGGTTACCTGACTACCGCAGTCAACCCTCTGCTACGTATTTTTGCGGCGTCACGCAGATTGACTCACGCACAGTGAGTCGCCCCTGAAGAAAACGAAGGGTCTAGTACCCACCGAGACTCTTCGGCTTCGCCTCAGAGTGACAGCAGGGTATCAGCTCTTCTGATTCGCCGCCGGTGTAGCCTTCAGAGCGGTCAAAACGCGCGCCGGAGTGAACGGCACTTCGCGCAGGCGCGCTCCCACGGCGTCGAAGATGGCGTTGCCGATCGCCGCCGCTACGGGAATCGTCGAGGGCTCGCCGGCGCCGAGCGACGCCATCTCGGGGCGATTGATCAGCACGATGTCGAGTTCCGGTACGTCCGTAAACTTGAGAATCGGATAACTATTCCAATCGAGACTCGTCACTCCATTGGCGTCGAAAGTAACCTCTTCGAACAGCGCGCGGCTGACGCCTTGGATCACATTGCCTTCGACTTGGTTCTGCACGAAGTCCGGGTTCACCATGAGTCCGCAGTCGTGGGAGGAGACAACTTTCTTCACGGCGACGGCTCCGGTCGTCTTGTTCACCTCCACGTCGGCCACTATGGCGCAATAGGCGTTGGCGCGTTGGGTCAGCGCAATACCTCGGCCTCTGGCAATGTTGCCGCTCGATGCGGGAGCGGGCGAGGGCCGCTTCTGCCATCCCGCCTTATCCGCGGCGGCCTTCAAACATTCACTACCGCGCTTGTTATTCGCCAGGTGACGCATCCGATAGTCCACCGGATCGACTCTGAGATCGACGGCGATCTCATCGACGAAGCATTCGCTGGCGAAGCAGCGCGCCGGATCGCCGGGGGCCCGCAGGTTGCTGGTGCGCAGCGGAATCGGCTCGGGGAAGTGCCAATTGATATGTTCGGCGACGATTTTTTGATTGGCGACCTCGTAAATTTCACCGCCGCCCTGAGTGCCGTTGCCTTGCCCCGGATTGTTGGGCTTGAAGCCGACTTGTAGCGACGCGAGGAGCGGGGTTACGCCGGAGGCCGTCCAAGGTTGACCGTAGTCCACGAAATCCCAAGCGATGAGCTTGCCGTCGCCGTCGATGGCCGCTTTGACTTCGTCCAACTGCGCCGGGCCTTTGGGCTCCCAGCCATGCTCGTCTTGGCGCGACCATTGCACGCGCACCGGCGCGCCGACCGCGCGCGACAGCAACGCCGCGTCCTCGGCGCCGTCGTCGGTGCTCATGCGGCCATAGGAGCCTGAGGCTTCATGATAGATCACGCGAACGTTCTGCTCGGGAATCTTTAACAAGGTTGCAATCGTGCCGCGCGTCCGAAACGGTCCTTGAGGGCCCGACCAGATCGTCGCCCTGTCGCCTTTGACGTCGGCCACGGCGCAGGACGGTCCGATCATGCCGTGCATTTGAAACGGCCAGCGGTAGCTCGCTTGATAGGTTTTCTTCCCTTGGCTAAAGCCGGCGCCGAGATCGCCTTTCTCCACGGCCTTTTGAGTGCGCACGGGTTTGGTGTTTTTCAAATAGGCGAAGAGCTCGTCGGGATTCGCCGGCAGCTTGGTGGTTGGCTTGGACCAGGTGATTTTGAGCGCCTCTGCGGCTTTGATTGCGGCCCACTCGGTATTCGCCACGACGCCGACGAATTTTCCCTCACGCACGATCATGGCTACGCCTGGGATATGTTTGATCGAATCCTGTTCGATACTGACGGGCTCAGTATTGACAACGGGCGGACGCACCACGCGACCATGAAGCATGCCGGGAATGCGCACGTCGTGCGCGTAGACATACTCGCCAGTAACTTTGGCCGGCAACTCGAAGCGCTTCACCGAAGTGCCGACGACCTTATAATCTTTGGGATCTTTAGCTTTAACTTCCGGAGCGACTTTCATGTCCCAACCGGTTCCTGTCGCAGTAATACGGACGTGGAACAGTTTGCCGCCCACGAGCTGAGCGTAGGAGACTTTCTTTCCCGCATCTCCGATCACGCTGACGACGCCATCGTTCACGGTCAACTTATCCGGCGTCACCGCCAAACGAGCGGCGGCGAGTTTCAAAAGCTCTTGGCGCGCGGCGGCCGCGGCCTGCTTGAACTGTGGTCCGGCCCGTTCAATCGACCGGCTGCCCACCGTGGAGCCCTGTTCGACGGACTTCGTCGTGTCACCGGATACCATCTTGATGCGATTGACCGATACGTCCAATTCTTCAGCGACGATCTGCGCGAGCGCAGTGACCGTGCCAGTGCCGATTTCGACTTTGCTGGTAAAGACGGTGACCGTTCCGTCCGCGCCGATGGCCAACCAAGAGTCCAGCGACTGGGGGTCCAAGTCGCCATTGGGGAGTAGATTAGCGCTCGATTGTGCGAACAGATCGCTTGCAGCCGGGAAAAGGTTGAAGCTCACGATCAGCGCGCCGGTGCCTTTGAGAAACTCCCTGCGGGAAAGTTCACTAGTTTTCATCTCGCTTGCTCCTTCCTCACACCTTCTGTCCCGACGCGCGCTTGATGGCGCGCAAGATGCGCGTGTGCGTGCCGCAACGGCAGAGATTGCCCGCCAGCGCTTCTTTGATTTGGGCGTCCGTAGGTTTTGGGTTTTTGTCCAGCAACGCTTTAGAAGTCATGATCATGCCATTGATGCAGTAGCCGCACTGCACGGCCTGCTCGTCGACGAATGCTTGCTGCAGCCGGTGCATTTTTTTCGTCGATCCCAGACCTTCAAGGGTAGTCACCGGCCGGTTCTGAGCCGAGCTTACCGGCAGCTGACAGGATCGGATGGCGTTGCCGTCCATAATGACGGCGCAGGCGCCGCACTGGGCCAGCCCGCAGCCGAATTTCGGTCCGTTCAGCTGCAAATCATTGCGTAACACGTAGAGCAGCGGAGTTTCGGGGTCGGTGTCGACGACTCGCGCCTTGCCGTTAACTTTCAGCGAGATTCGCGCCATAGCGAGCTCCTTTTCTCTACGGGCCGGGTAAGACTCGGCCCGTGTCTATTGTGGGGACATCGAGATTCTTAGATGAGTCCCCAGCCCGTGTCAAGACATTAGAGGGCACCCGCAAGAGCCTTTTCTAATACCCCAACTTGTGGTTTAAGTTGTTGCACAGGAGGGTCGCTATGAAGATATTGCGCATGCGCTCTTGGAATTTCCATGCGGACGATCTGGACAAAATGACGCGCTTCTATCAGGACGGACTCGGCGCTCAGATACGAGCCACAAACACGGTTGCCGGCGTCAAAGTCATCCGTCTGCAGGCCGGCGAGACCGGTCTCGGTCTGTTCGACGCGTCGGAGAAGCGCGCGCCGCGCGTGCCGCACCATACCTTCGATATCGAAGGACCGAGCGATCCGAAGGAGCTAGTCAAGGAGCTTGAGGCCAAGGGGCTTAAGGTGGACGATATGCGCCTACACGGCGAAGGCCCCGGCTACTCGCTCTACGTCATCGACCCCGGCGGGAATCGCCTGGAGCTTTTCAAAGACTGAGGCTGAAAGCCGCCATTCCCAAGTTGTCTCGCGGCCGACCTGATACTCGTTGTTCGGCACTTTTGCAGGCAAAGGAGGGTCGATGGGATATCGTTTCCTGCCCTTAGCTTTGGTGATTGGTTTGATGGGCTGCAAGGGATCCATCGACCATGATGAGATATCCGCCGCAAAGAGCGCAGCCAAGTTTGCGCAGGTCGCATTTGTCAAGCGTGATTTTGAAAATGGTTATGCCTTGCTCGCCGACAGCGGGAAACGCTACGTCTCTCACGAAAAATTCCAGGAAACCATTTCCCGGTTGCATCCGAAGGCCTTCCCAGTAAGCGTCACGGCATCTGAATACGAACCGATGCCGGGCGAAAAAGCCATACATATCTACTTGGCAGGAGAAAATTCGGGCGAGCGGTTCTACTACAGGTTAACCATGGAAGGCGCCGCCGGAACGGGCTACAAAGTTGCAAGATTCTATCGCGGGAGCGAGCCCTATCCTGGGTCCGGTTCAAGACAAAAACTCAAAGAACCGCTTACCACAAAACCATAAGTTTCGCGGAAGCCCTTCGGGCTGGTTGGTTCCTCTGTTTAATCTCTTCGACCAGGACGTCGTTGGCGATGAGGCCGGTGGTTGGTCAAGTGCCCCTTTGGTTGCCAAAGAGTTCTATCTGGAGGCGTGGGGTGTAGCGGAAGCCGTGCTTCTTGCAGAGTTGAACTATCCACGGAGTGCGCTTGCGCAGCTCTTTTTTAGTTCTTCCCTGGGCCATGATGAGAACGCGGTCGCGGTTCACGTTCTTAAGCTTTCCTAGAATCTCTTCGATCTCGGAGAAATCCTTCTTTCTGTCCGCGACAAACTTGAGCTGATAGTCGTAGCGGTCGACGAATTGCTGGATCACGGGAAGGTTTAGCCTGTGTTCCTCATGCATCTGTGCGAATCGGCCCCTGTCCCGCTTCCACGGCGTCGAATTAGAAAGCTTGGGGCTGAGTGACATGAGATCGCACTGAACCGGCTTGAAGATCGTTGCAGCGGTTTCGATGGTAATGTGAAAACCGTCTCGTTTCAGCCTGCGTGTCAGCTCTTCGATTTCGTGTGATAGAAGCGGTTCGCCGCCAGTAACCACGGCGTGTCTCGTGGGACGTCGCTTTGCCTCGCCCAGGATTTCATCAAGCTTCCGATCTTGCCCTTCGGGCTTCCATGACGTGTAGGGCGTGTCGCACCAGACACAGCGCAGATTGCAGCCCGAAGTCCGGATAAAAACCGACGGGACTCCGAGGAGTCTTCCCTCGCCTTGAATGGAGTAGAAGATTTCGGCGATGCGCATGCGGTCAGCTTATCAAAGAGACGCCGAAGAATCGAACCAAGAGCCACTCCGCCTTGACTCACCATAGAGCTGTGATACAAATAAAAGATTGATCCATGAAGCCGGATAGAGAAGCAGTGGTAGCTGAAGAAAAGATGCTCGTGCGCCTCAGGCGCATCATGGATTTTACGGCTGCCATGCTGTGGCAGGCTGACCTGAGCCTGGGCCAGGCTCAGAAGCTCGTTGCCGACGCAAAAGAGAAAGCTTTGGAACTCTTCCCCGACAAAGGCGAGACCTTTGATTTGATCTACGGCTCGCGCTTCCGCCGAATTCTGATCGAGCGATACCACCTCCAATGAAGATATTTTGGATTTTGGATTGCCGATTTTGGATTAATCTAAAATCCAAAATCTAAAATCGAAAATTGTATGGGTCAGGATTGGATTCACATCCAAGGGGCGAAGCAGAACAATCTCAAAAACATCGATCTGGACATCCCGCTCAATGCCCTGACCGTCGTCACAGGAGTCAGCGGCTCGGGAAAATCGACCCTCGCCTTCGACATCCTCTACGCCGAGGGGCAGAGGCGCTACGTCGAGAGCTTCTCCGCCTACGCGCGCCAGTTCCTCGACCGCATGGACAAGCCCGACGTCGAGAGCATCGAAGGGATCCCGCCGACCATCGCCATCGATCAGCGGCGGCCGGTCAAGACCTCGCGCTCGACCGTAGGGACGATGACCGAGCTGCACGATCATCTGAAACTTCTCTTCGCCAAAGTGTCGGTCCTCCGCTGCAAGGGTTGCGGTAGAGCGGTGGAGCGGGACACGGCGCAATCGGTCTTCAAAAAATTGAGCGACGTGCCCGAGGGTTCCGCTCTGGTCCTAACCTTTCCGCTCTCTCTTTCCCCGTCGCTTCCCTGGAGCGAGGTCAAGGCGGGCCTTTTGCGCGCGGGTTTTCATCGCCTTCTGCAGGAACAGACCATACGCGATCTAGAAGTAATTGACGAGCCGCCTGTCGGGAAAGAGACCGTCGAAGTGGTGGCGGACCGATTTGTCTACCGGCCGGAGGCGAAGAAAAGAATCACGGACTCTCTCGAGCAGGCATTTCATTTCGGCAAGGGCAAGCTCAACCTCTATCATGCTCAAGAGGGCTGGCGCTTAGAACCCTTCAGCAGTCATCTCCACTGCCCCTATTGCGACATCACCTACCATGACCCAGTGCCGAATCTGTTTTCGTTCAACAGCCCTTTGGGCGCTTGCGAGAGCTGCCGCGGATTCGGCCGGGTCATCGACATTGATTGGGATCTGGTCATTCCAGATCCCTGCAAGTCCCTGAGCGAAGGCGCCATCAAGCCCTGGACGACGAAGCCGAGGAGATTCCAGCGGCTGATGGAGTTCTGCGAGGGCAAGCGAATCCCGGTCAAGAAGCCCTTCCGCGAGCTGAGCAAGAAGCAAAAGAGATTCGTCATCGAAGGCGACGGCCAGTTCAAAGGCGTGCGCGGCTGGTTCCGCCGTCTGGAGCGCAAGAGCTACAGGATGCACGTGCGCGTCTTTCTCTCGCGCTACCGCGCCTATCTGCTCTGCCCGGAGTGCCAGGGCTCGCGGCTCAAACCCGACGCGCTCAATTTCCGCATCGAGGGGAAGACTATCGCCGAGGTGAGCGCCATGAGCGTGGGCGAGGCCCATCGCTTCTTCGAAAATCTCCACCCCAGCGCGCAGAGCGACCCGGTCGCTCGCCTGATCCTGGATGAGATCCGGCACCGGCTCAGCTATCTCATGGGAGTCGGCCTCGAGTACCTGACTTTGGATCGCCAGTCGCGCACCCTCTCCGGCGGCGAGCTGGAGCGGGTCGATCTCACCACGGCCATCGGCTCCTCGCTGGTGAATACGCTCTATGTGCTCG
>JAHFAP010000303.1 GCA_023250495.1 Deltaproteobacteria bacterium
AAATAGGCTCTAACCTTCTGCCTGGTCGCGGTTCTGCCAGGGGGCGATCTTTCTCTCGATGACTTTTATCAGCCCGATCATGATGACCCCCAGAGCCATCAACACCACTATAGGAACAAAGAGCTTGGCCGTTTCAAAGGAGTTGGCGTACTGAACTATCATATACCCAAGACCGGCAACCGAAGTAAAGAACTCCGCCACCACCATCCCTACCAGGCCGCGCCCGATAGCGAGGTTGATGCCGGCCAGGATGAATGGGAGCGCGGCGGGAATGATGAGATCTCTCCAGAGCTGGCGCTCGCTGGAGCAAAAGGAGCGGGCCACCTCAAGAAGATCCGGGTTTAGATTCTTCACCCCCTGCTGGGTATTGAGCAGGATTGGAAAGACCATGAAGAGGAAAACGATCACCACCTTGGCCGGAACTCGAAAGCCGAACCAAAGGACGATCAGTGGAATAAAGGCCACCGTCGGAGTCGAATAGATTGCATGGAGATAGGGCTCCACAGCTAAAGACAGAGTGGCCGAGCGCGCCAGGACAATTCCGAGAGGGATTCCCACCACGACGGCGAACGCAAATCCATAGAGGAACACCTCAAAGCTTTGCAGGAAGTAGCGCTGGAGCTCTCCCTTTGATACCAACTCGACAAACGCGCGCGCGATCGCAGTCGGGTAGGTGAAGAGGACCGGATTGACCGAGCGGCCGTAGAGCTCCCAGGCTATAAGGACCACAACCAACGAAAGAAACCTGATGCTCAAGGCGTAAGTCGAATTCCTCACAGGCTCCCCCTTATATTCTGGTTGGCGTCTCGTTTCAACTGCTCCCAGATGTGAGTGCGAAGCTCAACCGATCTGGGATTAGACCGGACCTCGGTGATGCCGCGCGGCCGCGGAATCTCGACAGGAAGGATCTCGTGTATCTTTCCCGGCCGCGGCGTCATGAGCAGGATGCGATCCCCCAGGTAGATCGCCTCATCAATAGAATGCGTGACAAAGAGCATGGTTTTTCGCTCCTGCTCCAGGATCTTGGAGAGCTCTTCCTGAAGGGTTTCGCGCGTTTGCGCATCGAGGGAGCCGAAGGGCTCATCCATCAAGAGCAGTGAAGGGTTGACCGCCAATGCGCGCGCCAGGCCGGCCCGCTGCTGCATCCCACCGGAAAGCTGATAGGGATAAGACTTCTCGAACCCCTTAAGACCTGTGAGTTTGATATAGCGCTCTACTGTTTGGGCGATCTCCTCTTTGGGGCGTCCTCTTAGCGCCAATCCATAGGCGATGTTTTCCTCCAACCTCTTCCAGGGAAATAAGCCAAAGTGTTGAAAGACCATGGTTACATCCGGGCGCGGCGCGGTGACCAGCTCCCCGTCCAATAATATCTCGCCTTGATCCCGGGGGATTAGACAGTCCACCAGGCGCAGCAGCGTCGTCTTGCCGCAGCCGCTAGGTCCCAGGATGCAGAGACGCTCGTAGGGTTGTACGTCAAAACTAACGTCCTCCAAGGCTACGACGTTGCCGCTGTTATAGCTCTTGGTGAGATGTCTGACGGCGATTTTTGCCATAAGATGATGAGCCTATCAGGAGACCGGCTTTTCCAACAGCTCTTTCACCAGCCGGAGAAAGCGGGCAGCGATCGCGCCGTCAACGATGCGGTGGTCGGCCGAGAGCGTCACGGTCATCATCGGGCGGATCGCGATCTCTTCACCGTGGGGCACCACACGTGGTGCGACCCGTCCCACGGCCAGGATAGCGCACTGCGGCGGGTTGATGATCGCGACGAAACTATCGACGCCCAACATGCCGAGATTGGAAACGGTGAAAGTCCCTCCCTCGTAATCTAACGGAAAGAGTTTTTTCTTCTGCGCTTTTTCCGCCAACTCGCGGCTCTGCTTGGCCATTTCCTGCAGGGAAAGCCGGTCGGCGTTGCGGATGACGGGAGCCACCAACCCTTCTTCTAAGGCTACCGCCATGCCGATATTGATATCGGAGAAAATCTGGATCCCCTGGGCGGTAAAGGCGGCGTTCAAGGAGGGGAAGTCCCTCAGGGCACGGGCGGAGGCGCAAAGGATAAAGTCATTGATCGATGGGACCAGCTTCTCCCCTCTTACCTTCCACTCGCTCCTCTTTCTGTTGACCTCGGTCATGTCCACATCCATGCCGATATAAAAATGAGGAGCGCTCTGCTTGCTCTTGCTCATCCGGTCGCCGACAATTCGGCGCATGGCAGTCAACTGGACCAATTCTTTCAACTTCGGCGGTCCCGCCGGAGCGGCCGTTTGCGCCCCACCGGCCCGCAGGACATCCTCGGCGACGACACTGCCTGCAGGCCCAGTTCCCTTCAACGAAGCGAGATCGACACCTTTTTCTTTCGCGATTCTCTTGGCGGTGGGGGACGCGAGGACTCTTTCGCCAACATGCCGCGTTTGAGCCGCGGATTCGGCTGGCGGCGTGGGTGTCGAAGTCGCAGGGCGACCCTCACCCGTTCCCTCTCCCTGAGGGAGAGGGTGCTGATGAAGCGCAGCCGGCGTCGCCTTTCGCTCTGTAGGCAGAGCTTCGCCGGGAGCGAGAATCACCGCGATCTTTTGTCCGACGGGAATCTCGTCTCCCGCGAGCGCAGTGACGTTGGCAAGGATGCCGGAGGCCGGCGCTTCGATCTCGACCGCGGCCTTGTCGGTCTCGACCTCCATCAGCGGCTCGCCCTTCTTGACCGCTTCGCCCTCGGCCTTAAGCCAGTTGACCAGTGTCCCTTTTTCCTGCGCCATTCCCAGCGCCGGCATGATGACTTCAGTTGCCAAATTAACTCCTACGTTGTCTTGAACGGTTGGAACGGCTTCAAACGTTTTGAACGTTCAAGCAGTTCAAGACGTTCAACGCTTGATCCGCTCTAGTGACCCTGGGTTGTTGAGATTCGACTGGGCCTCACGAGTGCTCGGCAGCGGTCCGCCGGCGGTAAAGTAGTGTGTGCCCGCGACGAGGAGTTTTTCGGACGGAAAGCGCGTGATGACTTCGCAACCGGTTTTGTTGACCACGACCTCTTCTTCGAGACGGGCCGCCGACCAGCCGTCCGCGGCGGGCCAGTAAGTTTCGAGCGCGAAGACCATCCCCTCTTCGATCACCTCGGGGTGATCCAGCGAAACCAGACGGCTGAAGATCGGCTTCTCCCAGATCGACAGTCCCACGCCATGTCCGTACTGTAGGGCAAAGGCAGCTTCTTCGTTCGCGAAGCCGAACTCTTCCGCCTTGGGCCAAAGCTTGACGACATCCGCTGTGGTGATTCCCGGCTTCACGATGCTGATCGCGGCATCCATGTAGTCGCGGCAGCGCTTGTAGGCGTCCACCATCGCGGGCGAGGCGCTTCCCACGGCGAAAGTACGATAATAGCAGGTGCGATAGCCGTTATAGCTGTGCAGGATGTCGAAGAAGG
>JAHFAP010000113.1 GCA_023250495.1 Deltaproteobacteria bacterium
GATAGTGTTATGTCAAATCTGAAAGCCCTGCGCCTCTCAAGCTTTTACTGCTCTTCGTCTTCCGATTCGTCGGAGTCAAATTTTCGCCGTCCGAGCGGCATGGGGGAATTTTTAAGGGGTTGGGAGTCTTTTCTGGAGCCTCGAATTGGATCTGATGATCAGCCAAACTACCCGCCAACGCACGGTCGTCTTTAAAACGTGCCTTCAAAGGCGACGCCTGTCAAAGATATTTGTGTCCATCGTTACCGACGAAGGTGATTTTGGACATATTCCTGGCTTGACTGTCCGGGAACTGATGGAATTTGGGAGGGGCAGCCGGACATTGGCAATGGGCGATCCTATGCAAGGACGTTAACGTCATGGCCGCATCGAAGCAGATGAGTTTAAAGCCCGTGGAAATAGTGGTAACATCAAAATATGAGCCACGACTCGGCAGACAGGCCTGACTTTTTGTGGGATGAGCCTCTTAGTCGAGACGATCTCAAGAAACTCTTGGATGGTGAAAACCAGGAAGAGCGTCTTTATTACGCGGCCAAAATCCTGCGAGAAGCGCGGTTTGAGGAAGTCTGGGATTATCTCTCCCCGGCCTTTTTGGCCTCGCACTGGGAAAAGCTCGGCTGGAGACTCGGACGGAAAAAAAGGTTCTGGGAATTTTTTTATACCACATGGCACAGACATGGCCTTATCCCCTAAAGATATCCTTTCCGCTCTGCAGTGGGAGTTCTTGTCTTTTTTTTTCCAGGGGGCGCCGCCTTTTTTTTTAACCGGGGGGACCGCTCTAAGCGCTTTTTATCTTCAACACCGCTATTCTCAAGACCTAGATCTATTCACTTTGGACACTGATGCCTTCGACCGAGTGCCTCTCTATGTGGCCGACACCGCGACAAGGTTAACCGCATCGGTTGCTTCGCTCCAGACCGCGCCCCAGTTCCGTCGCTACAAGCTTTCTCGGAAAGGGGAATCGGTCATTGTGGACTTTGTTAGAGAGGTAGTCCCACAGATATCCGAGGAAAAGAACAGATTCGAGGGGATCGTGGTGGATACATTGGAAGATATTGCCGCCAATAAGATCTGCACTGTAATCAGCCGGGCGGAGATCAAAGATTATATCGACGTCTATTTTCTCTCTCGCGCTGGATATCCGTTAGAAAACTATATCAAACTAGCTCAACAGAAGGACACAGGGGTTTCACGAGCGATGCTGGCTTACCTCTTGTCCGAGTTCAGGCTGTCGAAGGTCCCTGACTTTATGATCGCCTCTATTTCCGTTGAAGACCTTCAGGAATATTTTCAATCTCTTGCCGGAAAACTTGCCGTAGAGTCTTTTCCTCGGTAGAAAGACGTTAGAGACTAATTTTGAATGTTGAATGCCTAATTTTGAATTCAAAATTCAAAACTCATAATTCAACATTGGTTTCAGTATCCCAGATCCTCGATCTCGTCCTCGTCCATGCCGAAGTAGTGGGCGATCTCGTGGAGCAGGGTGAGGCGAATCTGCCTGCGGAGCTCCGTGGGGTCGGGAAAGTCGCGCATCAGCGGCTCGGAGAAGATCGTGATCTTGTCGGGCAGCAAAGGCGGATGGAAGGCGGAGCGCTCGGATAAAGGGGTGCCTTCATAGAGACCGTAGAGAACATCCCGCTCGGGGTCGAGGCCCATCGCCCGGAGCTGGCTCTTTGTGGGTTTTTTCTCGACCACGATCGCCACGTTGTGGAGACGGCTGCGAAATTTCTTCGGCAGTCGCTCGAGGACACGAGTGGCCTCTTTCTCAAGCTCCGCGGTATCCACGGCCACGAAGTTTTGCACGAAACCGTGTTGACGATCAAGACACCAGGCGGTCGGCGAGAGGCGCGAGGCGGTACGCGGAAGGAAGAACAAAATGGGTGTCTGTTACGCGCCGTCTCGTCTAGTCTGCTTGTGCTGAGTCTCCTCGTCTCATTTTCTGAGGCCGGAGGTAGTCAAACGGGCGAGACCGATCCCCCGGCAATTCGAGACGATCTGGACGTTGACTCGCTGCGCCAAGCGATTCAGCGCAGTGTGGAGTTTCTCGCCAAACTTCCGCAGGACCAGATCGTTGGGGAGCGGCCGAGAAAAATCACGGTTCAACAAATCAAGGAATCCCTGCTGAGCTTCGTCGAGCTACTCGACCTTTGGGGCCGGCCGGCGAAGATGGCGGAGGCGATCCGTTCCCGCTTTGACATCCTTCCATCCGCTCCCGATCCGGCAGAAAGAGAGCTTCTTGTCACCGGATACTATCAACCGGTCATCGAGGGCAGCCTGACTGAAACGGCCGCTTACCGGTTTCCCATTTACCGCAAGCCGGATGATCTTATCGAAGCCGGGCGCGGAGGTTTTGCGCCGCAACTCCGTGGGGAAAAAATCGTCGGACAATTAGTCGGGAACCGCCTGGTTCCTTATTTCTCGCGCTATGAGATTGACGCCTTGGGGCGGTTGAAGGGCAAAGGATACGAAATCGCCTGGGTCAAGGATCCGGTGGAATTATTTTTTCTTCATGTCCAGGGCTCGGGGATCATCCGGCTCGAGGATGGCCGGATGCTTCAGGTGAATTACGCCGCCACCAACGGAAGGGCTTATACCAGCATCGGCAAGACTCTGATCGATAGCGGCAAAATCCCGGAGCAGGAGCTATCCGCGGCCCGCCTGCGCCGGTTCCTCAGGGAGCATTCTCAAGAGCGGGATGCTCTATTTGCCCGGAACGAACGCTACGTCTTTTTCCGGTTCGTGGAAAGCGGGCCGTTGGGCAGCCTGGAGGTTCCGCTGACTCCGGGACGCTCCGTCGCCACGGACCCGAGCTATTTTCCCAAGGGCGCTTTGGCCTTTCTCGTCAGCCATAGGCCGATTCTCGACGCGGCCGGCAATCTCGTCGGCTGGCAGCCGTTTTCCCGCTTTGTCTTGAGCCAGGATGCCGGCGGCGCCATTCGCGGCCCCGGGCGGCTGGACCTCTACTTCGGCAGCGGCGCTGCGGCAGGTGAGGCCGCTGGTTTTATGAAGAGCAGCGGAAGGCTCTATTTTCTGCTCAAAAAAAAGGTCGGTAGGGAGTAAGACGGGGCAGGCTCACAAGGCGAGCGAGTCGCCCTGCTTTAGGATTCTTATGCGGAGACCCTTCAGCTTTTTCAGCTCGGCGATGATCTCTTCCCGGTACAGGGGCTTGAGATGGGTCACGAGGATGGGAACGGAGGGCCGGCCGAGTTTTTCCGCCTCCCGCGCTAAAGTTTGCGGGGTGAGATGGTGGCTCGAATCGGCGGTCTCCTGCAGTCTATTCGGGAAGGAGGTCTCCAACACTACGGCGCGCAGATTTTTCTTCCGTCGCGCCAGCGACCAGACCCTTTCTGTCGGTCCGGTGTCGCCGACGTGCAGCAGGGCCATCTTACGGTCCTCGACGAAAAAGGCCGTGCTGGGGACGGCGTGATTCACGCGGACAGCGGTGACCGTCAATTCGGCGACGGGCACGGGCTTTCCCTTTGGCAGGCGATGCAAGCTCAGGATCGGCGAGGATTGGCCGTCGCCGGTGATCCGGGTAAAATCGGGCCACAGCGTGTTGTTGAAAAACGAGCCGTGGAGAGCGGTGATAACCTCCTGCATCCCCCAGACTTTGATGGTTGCGTCATTGATGCCGAAAAGATTGTCCGCCATAGTTGCCAGGCTCATCACGTGATCCAGGTGCGCGTGAGTGATGAGGATGTTCCGGATCTTCTGCTGCGCTCTCAGACTCAGCACCGCGGTGGTGGAGCCGGCATCGATGAGCAAAGAGTCGTTGACTAAATAGGAGGAGAGGTGCCGCCCAGGGATCTGACCTCCGGAACAGCCCAGCACGCGGAACTGCATGGGGGATTTCTTAACATGTTTTTTGTATAATGTCATACTGCGTAGCTCAAATGTTGAATTATGAATTTTGACCCATTCGACGTCGCTCAGGATCAATCCTGAGGCTCTCGAAGGGTTGAGTTTTGAATTCAAAATTAAACATTCAACATTCAAAATTTAGTCGTGGAAGCGAGATCATTATTGCGACGGCAGCGGGTGTGGGCGCTGCTGGTTTTTCTCATCGTCGGCGCGTCGGCGCTCGCGCTGTGGACGCGCCAGACGGCGCGCCCCAGGCAGGGAGCGAGCTTGGAAAGGCCGCTCGAAGGTCTTGGTCTCTTCGGCAAAGTGCCGGAGTTCTCTCTGGTCGAGAGGAGTGGAAGAGAGATCCGATTGGCCGATCTTCTGGGGAAGGTCTGGATCGCGAACTTCATCTATACCCATTGCCCGGACAGCTGTCCTGTGCAGAGCGCTCAGATGAAGACGCTGCAAGATGAGTTCGCTGAGGAGCAGGATCTCAGGTTCATTTCGATCACCGTTGATCCGAGGCGAGACACGCCCAAGGTCCTTACCGAATACGCCGGCCGCTTTGGCGCCGACGCGGCGCGTTGGCTCTTTCTGACCGGAGAAGAGAATGCGATTCTTCTTCTCGCTCAGGAAGGGTTCCACCTGGCCGCGGCTGAAATCCCCGAGGCGAAAAGGGACAAGTCCGGCGCGACCCACGTCCACAGCCCGCGCTTCGTGCTCGTCGATCGCCGCGGTGAGATCCGTGGTTACTACCCGGGGACAGAGCCGGACGCGATCGCGCGCCTAAGGCGGGACGTGAGAGCGCTGTTGCGCGGCACGAGATAACACAATGGAAGCGAGCGCTGACGGCGCCAAAGACTGCTGAAATGGAACGAACCACCGAGACTCGCCGCTTGGCGTCGGCCCTGGCCATCACGACGATCTATTTTTTCGCTGAGGTGCTGGGCGGACTCCTGACCAACAGCCTGGCGCTGCTGTCCGACGCCGGGCACATGTTCTCCGATATGGCGGCGCTGAGCTTGTCCCTCTTCGCCTTTCAGATCGCCCGGAGACCGGCCACGACCAAGAAGACTTACGGCTACCACCGGCTGGAGATTTTAGCCGCCCTGGTCAACGGGCTCATCCTCTGGCTCGTTGTCGGCGTCATCTTCAACGAGGCCTATCGCCGTTTTTCAGACCCGCCGGAGGTCCACAGCCTCGGCATGCTCGCAGTGGCGGCCGTGGGGCTCATGGTGAATGTGGCCGCGGGGTGGATCCTCTACGGCGGCGACCGGGAAAGCCTCAACCTGCGCGGCGCCTTCCTACACGTCGTGGGCGACGCGCTGGGATCCGTCGGCGCGGTGATCGCGGCTCTCATCATGCTGCTCACCGGATGGTACGTCGCTGACCCTTTGATCAGCTTCCTGATCGGCCTGCTCATCCTCTATACTTCGTGGGATCTGATCAGAGAGTCGCTGGATATCCTCATGCAGTCGGTCCCCAGAGGCATCGACGTTGGCGAAGTCCAGAGCGCCGTGGAGCAGATCTCGGGAGTCATGAAAGTCCATGACCTCCATGTCTGGTCGGTGACTTCGGGGGTGTTTACTCTGAGCGCTCATGCCGTGATTCACCAGGATAGAAATGCGCAGGCGATCCTGGATCAGATCGAGGAGAAATTGAAAAGCCAGTTTGGCATCGAGCACACCACGATTCAGTTGGAGACCGAAGACAGAGAGGAGAAGGAATTTCAGGCCTTTTGAATTCCCTGGAGCTGTATGGCGTTTTCCCTAAAAGATATTTTGCTCGGCAAGCCCAAGGATCCCTTGGACCCGCGGGTATTCCACCAGATCTCGCTCGTCGCTTTCCTCGCCTGGGTCGGCCTGGGCGCGGACGGTTTGAGCTCATCGGCTTACGGACCGGAGGAGGCCTACCTGGCCCTGGGAGGGCATTTCTTTCTCGCTCTCCCTCTGGCGATTCTGATGGCGCTCACCGTCTTCATCATCTCCGCCAGCTACAGCCAGATCATCGAGCTGTTCCCGACCGGCGGCGGCGGCTATCTCGTCGCCACCAAGCTCTTGGGCGCGAGGGTCGGATTGGTCTCCGGCAGCGCGCTGATCGTGGATTACATGCTCACGATCACGATCTCCGTCGCCAGCGGCGCCGACGCGATCTTCAGCTTTCTTCCGCCGTCGGTCCACGGGGCGAAGCTGGCCGTGGAATTTGTGCTGATCTTTTTTCTGATCTATCTCAACCTCCGCGGCACCAAAGAGTCGGTTCTCTTCCTGCTCCCCATCTTTCTCCTCTTCGTCGTGCTGCATCTGTTCGCCATCAGTCTGGGCATCTTTCCGACGGCGGAGGCGATTCCGGCGCTGGCCTCCAAGACGTACCAGGAGATGGTTGGAGATATCCAAGGCATGGGGCTGTGGAGCACGCTGTTTATTTTGCTTCATGCCTACAGTCTGGGCGGCGGAACTTACACGGGCATCGAGGCGGTCAGCAACGGTCTTCAGGTCCTGCGCGAGCCCAGGGTAGCGACGGGAAAAAAGACCATGCGCTACATGGCCGCCTCGCTCGCCTTTACCGCCAGCGGCTTGCTGCTCTGCTACCTGTTGAATCTGGTCTCTCATCAGCCGGGCAAGACTCTCAATGCGACGTTGCTGGAAAAAATCTACGGCGGCCTTTTATCTCCAGGCGGGACGGCGACCTATCTCATGGTCGTGGTCACCCTGCTCAGCGAGGCGGCGCTGCTGTTAGTCGCGGCCCAGGCCGGATTCATCGACGGTCCGAGGGTTCTCTCCAACATGGCGATAGATTCCTGGGTGCCGCATCGCTTCTCTCACTTGAGCGACCACCTCGTCACCCGCTACGGCATCTGGTTTATGGGCCTGGCCTCGGTGGGATTCCTTCTTTATACGCGCGGAGACGTGAAGCTGCTGGTGGTCATGTACAGCATCAATGTCTTCCTTACCTTTACCCTGTCGCAGCTCGGCATGTGCCGCCATTGGTGGGAGGTGAGAAAAGAGCAGGGCTGGTGGTTGAGGAAGTTGCTGCTCAACGGTCTTGGCGTGTCGCTCACCGCTACCATCCTTGCGGTGACGCTGGTCATCAAGTTTGCCGAGGGAGGCTGGGTGACGGCGGCGGTGACCTCAGCCTTCATCCTCGTCTGCTACGTGGTTCGGTCGCACTATAATCGCGTGCGCGGCGCGCTCAGGAGCCTCGACGAGACCTTGACGAACATACCCTTCCAACCGGATCTCAATCCCGTGCCGGCGAAGAATCCCGGCGCGCCCACGGCCGTGGTGATCGTGAGGGACTTCGACGGCATCGGCATTCATACCGTGCTCAGCATTCCGCGACTTTTTCCGAACCATTTTAAGAACATCATCTTTATCTCCGTCGGAGTGATCGATTCCAGCCAGTTCAAAGGGGCGGGAGAGCTCGCAAATCTGCGCCGGCTGAAAGAAGAGGAGCTCAAGAGCTTCGTGGAGTTCGCCAACTGCCTGGGCTGGTACGCAGAGCACCGCTATGCGCTCGGCATCGATCTGATGGCGGAATTGGAGAAGCTCTGCAAGTCCGCGGCCAGGGATTTTCCGCGCTCGGTCTTCTTTGCCGGAAAGCTGGTCTTTGAGCACGAGACGCTCCTCACTCGCGTCCTTCACAATCATACCCCGTTCACTCTGCAGCAGACGCTTCAGTTCGAAGGGCTGCAGATGATCATTCTGCCGATCAGAGTTTTTGCCCACAGCGCGCCGTCGGCCCAGGGGGCGACGTAGAACGGCATGGAATTTAAGAATTTCGTCGCGGCTTTCCTGCTCGTGACCTTCATCTGCCACGGCGTCGCCTTTACGATTCTTGCGGTGAAGCGGCGCAGGGCTTACTACTTTTTTCTCACCGGAACCTTCACGTTCCTCACCGCCATCTATTTCATGAAGTTTGAAGGCTGGGAGCTGAGGGTCCCTGGAACTTTCTTTCCCGCAGCATGGCTGCTGAGGATCGGCGCAACGGTGTGCACCTTGGTCTACCTTCGATTCATCTACAGGGAGGAAGGCTCGTGGCTGTGGAGGCTCATGCGCCGACGGAGCCGGTGAGAGGACGTGTCAGTAGTTCGTCATTTGCCAGAGATCCTTCACAGAGCTTGTCCTGAGACTCTTCACGGAGTTTACCCTGAGATGCTTCACTTCGTTCAGCATGACAGACGAAGGGTTCAGAGTGACACACGAAGGGTTCAGGATGACAGTCTCGGGAATGTCATTCCGAGCGGAGCGAAGAATCTCTATTCCTTTCGTGCGTTAGCTCGCAAGTCTCAAAACGACGAATGACCGACGAACACGTCGCCGTTACGGGTTGGCCGCGTCGAAAATCTTTGCGCGC
Source organism: Deltaproteobacteria bacterium (assembly GCA_023250495.1). Lineage (GTDB taxonomy): Bacteria > Desulfobacterota > Binatia > UBA9968 > UBA9968 > JAHFAP01. The sequence goes on from JAHFAP010000113.1 coordinate 8,197, forward strand.
TGTGTCACCTCCCAGCGGAACCTGGGAAGGCCGGGGACCTTCAAGGCGGTAAGCACGGTCACGCCCGCAACCAGCAGCCCTCCCAGCACAGTGGCTTCCCTCGCGCCCACCAACGGCACGACCAGCCCGGTCTCGGTTTGCCCCAGAGGATGGAGCCCCCGATTGCTGAGTTGAAAGACGCCCATGACTCTGCCGCGCAGGGCTTCCGGCGTCTGAACCTGGAGGATGACACTTCTTGTGGCCGCCCACACCGTGTCCGTCGCCCCCATGAGCAAAAGCAGCGTCAGGGAAACCAGGAAGGAGCGCGACACGCCGAACAGGGCGAAGCTCGCGCCGTAGAGGATCGCAGACAGAAATAGGATTCTTCCCTGGGAGCGCGACTGGCCCATCGAGATCAGGACTCCAGAGCCGATCACGGCGCCGAGGCCGCGCGCGGACTGGAGAAAACCAAGGCCGCTGGCGCCTGCGTGAAGGATGTCGCGCGCAAAGATGGTCAGCATCGCCTGATCCAAACCGAAGACGGATGAGACCGCCTCCATGACCATGACCGCGAGGATAACGTCCTGGGCCAAGACATAGGAGACGCCCTCTTTCAAATCCTCGATGAAATCGCCAGCCGCTTCAGCTCGTGAAGCCGGAGTCCTCATGAGTAAAAGGGCGACAACCACGGCGAGAAAACTCAGGGCGTTGGCGTAGAAGGCGCCGTCCGTGCCGACGGTGCTGATGGCGATCCCCGCGAGAGAGGGACCGAGTAGCGCCGTTCCTTTCCATAGCAGAGAGTTCAGGGCGATGGCATTGGGAAGGATCGAGACCGGAACCAGGGATGGATAGAGCGCCTGGCGAGCGGGCCCGTCTAAAGTTCCGACAATGGCGCCGAGGCAGGTCAAGGCATAAATATGCCAGACCTGAATGAGAGCTGTCTGAGCCAGGAAGCCCAGGGTGAAGGCCAGTAGCATGGATGTTATTTGTGTGATCAGCATGAGGCGCTTGCGGTCGTAACGATCCGCCATCGCGCCTCCGAACAGCCCCAGGCCGATCGCCGGGATCGCGCGAAACAGACCATTCAAACCGAGCTGCAGCGGCGAGTTGGTGAGATCATAGAGAAGCCAGCTTGTGGCGGTCATCTGCATCCAGGTGCCGACGTTGGAGATGAACAGGCCGATCCAGAAAAGGCGGAAGTCGCGGAAGTGGAGGGACGCGAACGGGCCGGAGGCCCGCCGCTCGATGGCAGCTTCGTTGCCGGACATACAGATTTTACGGCGCGAGAATATCCCGCGCGGTGGGATTTAACAAGTTCCGGCGCGGGAGGAACGAAATGGTTCGCTTACGGTTTCAAGGCGACAAACATCGAGTTTCCTTCGCGGCGAACCAGGAAGAGAATCCCCTTGTCTTTTTTGGCGTCGGCCACCGCCTGCCGATACTCAGCGAGGTCGCGGACGGGCTTGCGGTCGATCTCGACGATGACGTCGCCTCGTTGCAAACCCGCTTCGTCGGCGGGGCTACCGGGCTCTACGGCAGTGATGACCAGTCCTTGCGGCCGATCCAGTTCGAGAGTCTGAGCGAGTTCGGGCGTCACTCTCTGCAGGGTCAAACCCAAGCCTCCGTTTTCCTTTGCCGACGCCACCACCTCCGCTTCCTTCAACTCGCCGGTGGTCACCGAGAGGGCAAGCTCCTTTTTGTCGCGCAGG
>JAHFAP010000114.1 GCA_023250495.1 Deltaproteobacteria bacterium
TCGGCCCAGGGCCTAACATGGCGTGTCGGGCAATGTCCCTAGTACGACACACTCCCCTTGGCCCTTACCAGTTATTATTCGGATAAACAAAAATGGACGGGATTAGAGCCGCGCCAACGCCTCTCCTCCCAAGGCTGTCAGCACAACGACCAGCCACGGGGGGAGTTTCCAAAAGACCAGAAGCGCAAACGCGACCAGGCCCAGCCCGAAGTCCGCTGGAACGTGTATCGCACTGGTCCAGACCGGCTTGTAAAGCGCGGCCAGCAGCAAGCCCACCACCGCGGCGTTGATGCCGCTGAGAGCAGACTGGAAGCTCGATTTGGAGCGCAGCAAATCCCAAAACGGGAGCGCGCCCACGATCAGGCAAAAAGACGGAAGGAAGATTGCAACGAGGGCTAGGAAGGCCCCGCTCCAGCCGTTGGGCTGAGCATTCATCACCGCGCCGAGATACGCGGAAAAAGTAAAAAGCGGGCCGGGCACGGCCTGCGCCGCGCCGTAGCCCGCGACGAACTGTTCATTGGTCACCCATCCCGGACCCACGACTTCGGCTTGAAGCAAAGGCAACACCACGTGGCCCCCGCCGAAAACAAGAGAGCCGACGCGGAAGAAACTGTCGAAGACTGCCAGCCCATGGCTGGGGGCTATCTGGCGCAGGAGAGGTAATACGAAGAGAAGAATGAAGAAAACAATCCATGCGGCCACGCCTAACCGTTTGCCGATCGGAAAACGCATGTGCGAGGTTGGAGTCACATCTGATCCCGGAAAAAATCGCCAACCGATCAAACCTGCCACCGCGATTGATAGCACCTGGCCGGCCGCGCTTGGCCATGCCAGGGTAACGATGGTTGCCAGGATGGCAAGCGTCGCGCGTTCGCGGTCGGGACAAAGAGTGCGCGCCATGCTCCACACCGCCTGGGCGACGACGGCGACTGCCACCACCTTTAATCCGTGCAGCCACCCGGCCGCAGCCGATCCTCCGAGAGCGCTAATGCCGAACGCAAAGGCAATGAGAGCAAGGGCCGACGGCAGGGTAAAGCCCAGCCAGGCTGCAAGCGTCCCTGGAAGACCTGCGCGAGCAATTCCGATCGCCATGCCTACCTGACTGCTGGCCGGTCCTGGGAGAAACTGGCAAAGTGCCACGAGATCAGCATAGCTCCTTTCATCGAGCCACTTCCTCCGATCTACGTACTCGTCATGAAAGTAGCCCAGGTGAGCGATGGGTCCGCCGAAGGATGTCAGTCCTAAACGGGTAGAGGCCCACAATACCTCGATGAAAGACCCTTCGGTGTGAGCAGTAGCTTTTCCTTGGTCGGCTATGGTCTCGTTCAAAAAATCTCCTTAAGGAAACGAAAACGGAGGGATCATACACGATTTTCAGGCCGCCGGCGATTGTTTGTCCCATCACAGTCACAGAACTGCCCTGTGCTCTTAGCCCTCCGCCTCCTCCGGAGGCCGCAGGTGGCGGAACAGGGCGAAGATCCAAACGTCGTAAATAATCTTTAGCCCGCCGGCTAGCAAAAACGGCAAGCCTAGAGAAGGGGCCGCTAGAACCGTGCCGGTGAACAACGGCGCTATCGCAGCTCCAATGTTTCGCGCCACTGACATGATGCCTGCTGAAGCCGCTCGCTCGCTGGGATCGACGACTGCCATCGTGTAAGACTGGCGGGTGGGCACATCGAGCTGTGAGAGCAGGTGACGGGCAAGCAGCACGACAACCGTCAGTTCCACGTTGGGCATTAAAGGCACCAAGAGCAGCAGAAAATTCGACGGCAGGTGGGTGAAAACCATCGTATTCAGCAGCCCGATCCGACGGGCTATAAGAGGAGCGGCGAGGAAAGAAAGAGCGGAGAAAAGGTTGGCGCCAAAGAAGATGCCACCTAAGGCGTTGATGTCGGTTTTGTAACGGAGATAAAACCAGTAGGCAACCAAACTCTGGACGATGAAACCGCCAGCGAAGGCATCCAGGGCAAACAGGGCGGACAGTTTGGCAACAATGCCGCGTGAGCGTTGGACGCCGATCTTACGAAAATCAACGGCGGATTTTTTCTCGGCTTCGATGGCCGGCGATAGCAAGGCAAACAGGATCAACATCAGGACGGCGGAGACGACATAAGCCCAAATTAAGAGGCGATAACCTGCGAGCGGCGCCAGGGAAAAAAACGATGGCATCCCAACAGCCAGCGCGCCAACAGCTCCGCAGAGCGAGCCCACAAGGTTGTAGGCCGAAAAAGCCGCGGTTCGGTTCTGCCCGTGAGTTGTCTGAGGGAGGATTGCCTGTTCGATTGAAAGAAATGGCCCAACCTCCTTTCCCGAGGGACTGATGGTTCCGAAAATAGCGGCTACTGCCAGTAAGATGGGATTGTTTGTGGCGGCAAATGCAAGGCCCGCCAGCGCCATTAACACCGCTCCCAGGATGAGAAGCGTCCTTCGACCGAAGCTGTCTGCTACTGCCGTAAGAACAACGGTCATGCCCGCTCCACCTGCAAGCGCGGCGGTAAAGATCCAGCCGATGGCTGTTTTATCTAACCCGATGGCATCGAGGTAGAGCCCGAGCATGACGGATAGAAAGCCGTAAGCGAACGAGCGGACGCCGCAGGTGGCAAACAGCAACCATCCATCCCGTGAAAGTGCCAGGTAGGCAAGCAGCTTAGAGGGAAATTTATGGGGCTCGTCACCCGGCATGGTTAGAAGCGGCCGTAGGCATCGCGGATCAGCAGAGAGCCAACTGCGATCAGCACAGCGCCCATGAGATAGAGAAGGTTTCGGGGACTCAATCTGCCGGTCCAACCGGCTCCATAGTAGGTTCCAACCGTTCCGGTCGCGGCCATCAACGTCAAGACGGGATAATCCACCTGCCCTCCAACCACATGGCCGATCCAACCGAAGCCCCCCATGAGAAAGCCGATGACGAGGCCGCTGCCCGCAGCTATGCGTGGATCGAGATCAAGTATTTTGATCAGCGCGGGGAGACGAAGAGTATTCAAAACGAGCCCGATCGCGCCGCCCAATAGTCCGATGGCAAAACCAACCATGGCCTCAGCGAAGATCTGGCCGGTGGTCCAGCGTGACAGTCCTTGAGCCGAATGACTAGGCCGTGAGATATGCGGATTGACTGCTTTCGGTGGCTCCTTCGCTGCCTGCAGCCACAGTTCCAAACCCTGCCATAGCACCAAAATTCCAGCTGTGAATACCAGCAGCTCCTCGCGGACCCAAGCCGCGCTAAAGCCTCCAATGAAGGCGCCCACAACCGCCGGCGCACCTTGGACCGCGACCACGTAAAAATCAACTCGCCCTTCCCGGAAATGCTTATAAGACCCGGTTAGCGATCCGAGCGTACTGACCAAAATATTCGTCCCCGCTGCGGTCGGCGCCGGCATTCCGAGAAGCAGAAGAAAAGGTAGCCGGACCGTGCCAAGGGCGAGGCCGACGGCTCCTCCTATAATGCCAACGGCGAGGGATAGAAGCGTTAGAAAGAGCGCTTGCCAGACGAGCACATTGGATGACAAGCCGAAAGAGGTGAGAGGATCGGTCATAATTATCCGCGCGAGGCGCTCCCCATCGAATTCATCCGGCCGCCATCGACCGGTAAGATGGTATTGGTGATGTAGCCGGCTTTTTCCGAGGCCAGGAAGAGCACCGCTTCAGCCACCTCTTCAGGCTGGCCGATGCGCCGAAGGGGGATGGAAGGATACTCGAGCTTACGGTCTCCCATCTCTCTCTTTCCGAGCGGCGTGCCGACGATGCCGGAGATGACCGCGTTCACCCTGATCTTGTACGGCGCTAAGTCCACGGCCGCCTGGCGCGTCAGCGCATTGATCGCGCCTTTGGATATAGAATAGACCGCGGTACCGGGACTTCCTCTCTCTCCCGAGCCCGCCGAGATATTGATGATCGACCCGCCGCCGCTTTCTTTCATCATCCTGGCCGCGTGCTGGATGTTGAGAAAATAGCCGGTGAGATTAATCGCCATGATCTGGTTCCACTCCTCCAGCGTCGTCTCCAAAATATCGTTCTTGGATGAGTGAGCGATGGTATTGACCAGGATATCGAGACGCCCGTGCTTGCTTTTGATGTGCGCGAACATCTTTTCGATCTGTTCCGGGCGCGCGACGTCCGCAGCAAAGTAGTCTCCGCTGATTTCCTCAGCGATCTTTTTGGCTTCGTCCTGATGGCGCGAATGGACCATGACCTTTGCCCCTTCGCGCGCAAACGCCCGCGCAATCCCTAAACCGATATTATTGGTCGAGCCGGTCACTAAGGCGACCCTATCTTTAAGCAGCATATGACTCCTCCTTCTTCGTCACGCCGACGTTCGAAAGCTACCCTAGAGCAGCCTATCGGTCAATCATTGCCAACCTGCACCCTGAACTCAATTGAGACGGCGGTTGCCAAAAAAAATTGCTTCGACTATGAGATAAACGGGAGTTTACAACGATGGAGACAAAAATGACGAACTTAACTACTGGACTTTTTCTGCTCTTAGCACTGAGCCTTACAGGCTGTTCCAGCCAGAGCGTGACGCTGATCCAGCCCCAGACCGGCGCAACTATTCGGTGTGGAGCAGCCGGCGCCGGGCTCATGGCCGGAGCGGCGGGCGGCATTGTCGAAGAATGCCGCAAGAAATATGAAAGCCAGGGCTATGTGACGGAGGACAAGCTAACTCTCGAGCAGCGCACGGACCTTGAACGGCGCGGCGTTTTGACCCCATTCGAGGAGCGCCGCCCGAGTATGTACTGAGTCACCCGCCCAGGGTGATCATCTCGATCTTTTTGTGAGTTCTTGGATCGTAAGTGGAGGATTGCAGTGCTTCGAGCCGGTCAGCGGAGTAACGGTCTTTCCGTTTGGTCCAGACGCCAGTGATAAACTCCAAAATCGTCTCGTCCGGCGACCCTGTCCTCAACAGACTCTTCAAATCGTGCCCCACGGAGGAAAAGAGACAGGTGACCAGTTTACCATCCGCAGTCAGTCTTGCCCGAGTGCAGTTCGAGCAGAACGGCTCGGTCACAGAGGCGACCACCCCGAGCTCGCCCCGCCCGTCGACAAATTGGTAATCCACGGAGGGCGCGCTTCCCTCTGCTCTTCCGACCTCTCTCACAGGATAGCGGGCGTTCACTATCTCCAGGATCTCCTTTTTGGCAACCAGCTTCTCCGAAGTCCAGTTGTTGGAGTTGCCGACATCCATGTATTCGATAAAGCGGATGGCGAAGCCGTTTTCTCGAGAAAACTCCACGAGGGGAAGGATGTCATCTTCGTTGACGCCGCGCTCGACCACCGCATTGATTTTGATCGGGCCAAGGCCTTGGGCCTGGGCCGCAAAGAGCCCCTCGAGCACTTTTTCAAGATCACCTCGCTTGGTCATCCGCCTGAACTTATCGGGGTCAAGTGTGTCAAGGCTGAGGTTGATCCGCCTGAGCCCTGCTGCCTGCAAAGCCCCCGCTTTTTCCGCCAGGAGCGAGCCGTTGGTCGTGAGGCAGAGATCCTTTAGCCCCTCAAGCCGCGAAAGTTCGGCGACCAGAGACTCTATGTCTCGCCGCACCAGAGGTTCGCCGCCCGTGAGCCTGATCTTCTCCACCCCCAACTGGATGAAGAGCCTCGCGAGCCTTGTAATCTCCTCAAAAGAGAGGATTTCTTTTTTATCAATCCACTCGTACTCGTCCAGAGGCATGCAGTAGGTGCAGCGGAAGTTACACCTATCTGTGACGGAGATTCTTAGATCCTTGACCGGACGGCTGTAAAGATCGCGCAGCATCGACTTTACTATGCATAAAACAGGACGGGGGTGCAAGGGACCCTGTCCGGTTTGACATGACCCACGCAAGCGAATAGTCTCTTGGCCGATTGGACGCTTTTTTCCTATCGGATAAGGAGGCGTGACGGAAATGAAGGTGATCGACGCCGACGGCCACATCGTCGAGAAGGACAAGGATGTCAGGGCCTATCTCCCTGAGCCCCATTGCAGCCGGCAGGGCGCGCTCCTGCCCTCAGACGGACTGGACACCAGCATGGGCGGACGGCTTGGCGGGTTGGAGAACAATGACGTACCGACACGCCTTAAAGACATGGATCGAGAGGGGATCGATATCTCCGTTCTTTTCCCGACCGGCAGCTTTTCCTTGACCAAGTTCATGGAGCGCGACTACGCCATCGCCTACGCGCGCGCCTACAACGATTTCATCGCCGATGTTTGTAAGCAGAGCCCGCGACTCAAAGGGATCGCTCTGCTCCCCTTGCAAGACATCGAGGCGGCGGTCAACGAATTGAATCGCGCGGTCACCAAGCTGGGATTGGTCGCCATCGCTGTCGCCTCCCAGGGGATGAAGGAGCATCTGGGCTCGGAGAGATTCTGGCCGCTCTACGAAGAGATACAGCGGTTGAATGTCCCGTTCTGCGTCCATAACCGGCGCGTCGGACCGGCGGGAGAGAACCGCTTCGACAGTTTTCTCTACATGCATACTATCGGCCGGCCAGTGGAGACATTCATCCAGTTTGCTGGGCTGATTTATGGCGGGGTGGCGGAGAGATTTTCCAAACTCCGAATTGCCTTCCTTGAGTGCGGCGTCGGCTGGGTGCCGTACTGGATGGAGCGGATGGACGAGGAGTGGGAAAAGCGCGGCAAGGTCGAGACGCCTCTGTGCCGGCGAAAACCCAGCGACTACGTCATCCATGGGAACTGGTTTTTCGCCACGGAGCCGGAAGAGGAGATGCTTCCATACGTCATCGAGCGAATCGGCGAGGACAAAATCCTCTTTGCCTCGGACTATCCTCACTGGGATGGTATGTTCCCCCACGTTGTCTCCACCATCCGCGCACGCAAAGATATCTCGGAGAGCGCCAAGGAAAAGATTTTGGGCGCCAATGCCCAGCGCTTTTACGGCTGGCAGCCGTGATGAGAAACCATAAGGCTTTCCTTTTCCCTCTTTGCCTCACTTTCACTCTGATCTTCGCCGCTAAGAGCGGGGCGGCGGAATCTCCTCCCTTGCGCAAGATCCGGGCCGCTTTCTCCTCGCTTTCCGGCTCCATGGCTCCTCCTTGGGTGGCCCATGAGGCGGGCATTTTCCGCAAGCACGGTCTGGAGGTTGAGGTGATCGCCATGCCCAGCGGGATAGAGGGGATGAACGCGCTGATTGCCGGGGAGGTGAACTTTCTCCAGATTGCTGGCGGGACTACGGTAAGCGCGGCTCTAGGCGGGGCCGACGTGGTGATTATCGCCACTACCATAGGAACCTTCGTGCAGAATCTGGTTGTCCGGCCGGAGATTGCGAATGCGGAGCAGCTGCGCGGCAAGGCGCTGGGCATCAGCCGATTCGGCACCTCCATCGATACCGGAGCGCGGATCGCCCTGAGACATTTCGGCCTAGTGCCGGAAAAAGATGTCGCTATAGTGCAAATCGGGGCTATAGAGTCGATCGTTCCTGCCATGCAGGGCAACCGCGTCCAAGCGGGCATACTCTCCTACCCGTCCATAAACCGAGCCAAGAAATTAGGACACCGGGTGTTGCTGGATATCTCTGCTCTCGGCATCGCCTATGCGTCTACGGGGGTGACGACTCGCGGCAAGCTCATCCGGGATGATCCAGATTTGGTCCGGAGATATATGACGGCTCAGGTTGAAGCCATCGCGCGCCTGAAAAGAGACAAGGCATATGCCATGAGCGTCATGGGAAAATATCTGCGCACCAGCGATCAAGAGATCCTCTCCGAGACGTACGAGATCTACGTGCAGAAACATCTGACGAAAGTACCGCTCCCAACAGTCGAGGCGGTGAACTCTGTTTTGGATGAACTGGCTGGCAGAAACCCCAAAGCGAAAGAGCAGGACCCGAGGAAGTTTTTCGACGACAGCTTCGTGCGCGAATTACAGGCGAGCGGTTTTCTCGACAGCCTTTATCGCTGATTTCAGCCAGCATACATTCCCGCGATCGCCATCCTGTGCGTCATGCACATTGACTTGCTCGGAATGGCCTTGTTATAAGCGTTACTGATTCTTTGAGAGGGAGGTAGTTGTCATGCACGTCATCGACGCCGACGGCCATGTAGAAGAAAATCCCGCCACGTTTAGCGATCAATACTTCGACCCGGCTTTCCGCTCACAACGGCCTCGGGTCATCGGGATGGACGGGCTCGCCTACTGGATGATCGACGAGCAGCTCTATCCCCGGCGCGTCGGCCGAGGCTGCCACAACCTGGGCACGCCGGTGAGCTACGACGGCAAGCCGACCAAGCACGCGGCGCGCAAGCCCGACAGCATCGAGAGCATGGAGCTTAGCGATCTCAACGCGCGCCTCAAGATCATGGACGAGGAAGATCTTGCCATTCAGGTCCTCTACCCGACGCTTTTTCTCGCCTATCCTTTAAGTTCCAATCCCGCTCTCGTCACTGCGATGTGCTCCTCCTACAACCGTTGGCTCGGCGACCGGCTGTCGGGCCATGAGCGGCTCAAGTGGGTGGGAGTCGTCAACCTCGACGACATCCCCGCGGCCGTGCGTCAGGTGCGCGAGGCGAAGCGTCTCGGCGCCGTGGGCATGATGATCTTGGGAACCGCCGGCGATAATTTGCTCGATCATCCAAGCCTGCTTCCTTTTTACGAGGCTGTGGCCGAGGAGAATCTAACCCTGGCTGTGCACGTCGGCTGGGCCTGCCCGTCGATCAATAATCTATTCACGCACATCTATCCCTCAGGGGTCATCGCCTTTCTCATGCCTGTACTCATGGGCTTTGTGTCGCTGATCAGCGGCGGGGTGCTGGACCGCTTCCCGACTCTGCGCGTAGTTTTCCTGGAGGCGGGCTGCCAGTGGATTCACTTCATGCTCGACCGCTTGGAGCACCGCTTCAAACATTCGAGCAAAAATCTCGCGCAAGTCGTCTCCGAAACCGCGCCGAAAGAGGCGCTGCCGCCGATGGAATATGTCCGGCGCGGAAATCTCTATTTCAGCGCTGAGGTCGAAGACACGCTCCTGCCCGAGGTATTGGAGCTGGTCGGCGAAGGCCAGATCGTCTTCGGCTCCGACATGCCCCATGGCGACCGCGAGCGCTTCGCGGCACGTATGCTTATGGAACGGAAGGATGTGAGTCAATCGGCGAAGACACACATCCTGGAGAACAATCCCCTACGACTCTACGGTTGGACGGAGAAAGAGAGCCGAGTCTCCAGCGCGCGGTAACCACGCTTCAATTCTTTCCGAACAGGGAAGTCAGGAAGCCCGACGCGTCGAGCTCTTTGACGAAGCTGCTGCCAAGTTATCATTCGATCCTCCACAGGTAAAGCGTATGGTTATGCAACATCCCTCCAGCCAGTCTCTCAACCTTCGCCGGCGCCCAGCCCTCTATGCCAAAGTCATGCGAAACCACACGCGCGCCTGGCTTGAGCTTTTCTAAATTGGGCCGCAGCTTGGCGTTAAACTCCGGCATCATGTAAAGCGTGACGACGGTCGCAGAGGAGAGATCGACGGTGAAGGCGTCCTGCCGGCGAAACTCCACCAGATGATCGACCCCCTCTCTCCTTGCGTTCTCGCGCGAGCTCTCCACAAGTTCACGATCGATCTCAATTCCCACAGCCCTAACTCCATACCTCTTTGCCGCCCTAATGACGATGCGCCCATCACCGCTTCCAACGTCGTAAACTACATCGCCACGTTTGACCTCGGCCAGTTCGAGCATGCGGTCCACCACTTCGGGGGGAGTGGGCACAAAGGGAACCTCACCCGCCGTATAGACCGCAACGCAGCCGGCAAACAGCGACAGAGAAAAGACCAGAGTGGCAAAAGACTTCCGCGTTTTCATGCTCTGCCAACTTCTTATAGGGCGGAGACAAACTCCCCGTCAAACTCCTATTCCAGGCCCTTGACAGAAAGCG
>JAHFAP010000304.1 GCA_023250495.1 Deltaproteobacteria bacterium
GGAGCGCCGCGCGCGATAGGGTCCCGGATTTTAATTGCCGCATAAAGGACGCGTCGCTCACGCGCTCCCGCCACCGGCCGGCCACCTTGCGATAATGCTCATCCACGTAGGCCTTGGCCTCAACGCTGCTCATCCGCTCCGTCATCTCGTCATCCTTTCATCCTTCATCCTTCATCCTTATAATCGTTCCGCGCGTCTTGCACTCCTCCACGAAGATCACGTGGATCTCCGGCTCCTGATCCTTGTAATCGATCTGCGTGCCGCCGGACTTGATGTCCCGATCCGTCTTGGAGAGATCTTCCACCTTATACGCGAAGCCCCACGGCTTCATCGCCAGGTAGCGCGCTGGCTCCCGGCCTGGATTGAAGTGCTGGTGAAACCAGTTGGCCGGCGGAACAAACAGACTGCCCGGACGCCAGTCGATGCGGATTCTACGCTTGCCCTCCTCCCAGAAGAAAGAGTATCCCTCGCCGGTCAGAATAAGAATGTGAGCCCCGGGGCCGTGGCGGTGCCCGCGCGGATAAGTCCCCACGGGGTACTCCTCGATGTGGGCGCTCATCGTGTTGGCAGCCAGGTGAATGCGAATGCCTGTCGCCCCCTGCCCACGCGGACTGCGGTCCTTGAGCTTAAAAGCGGGAATGTCAGGAACGAAATTAGACTCCCACGTGCGGTGGCTGGCAACCTCCCTTCCCTGCGCGCTGAAGTACCCCTTCTCTCCAGTAAACCGATCCGTGAAAGCGAAGGGATTGCAGAAGATAAAGTCAAGATTGCGAAAGCGGTTGATCATCTGCGGGGCGTCGGTGAGGGCCACGTAGCGCGCCGGGGCGTCTCCCTGAACGTTGAAATGCTGGTGCCAGCAATTGAGCGGCGGCGAGAAGAGACTCCCCTCCTGCCATTCGAAGGTCTGCTTGGCGCCGCCCTCGTTCCAAACTGTTGTAGCCCCGTGGCCATGAAGAATGTAGACCAGCTCTTCGAAGAGATGGCGCTGAGGTTGGCTTTGCCCCTTGGGCGGGATTTCGCACACGTAGGCGTCGCAGGTCCGCCCCGCGCCCACGAGATTGATAAAGGCGCCGCTCACTCCCTTGCGCTTCCACGCACCCAACGCGAGTGACCGCAGATCCTCGACGCAATGGCCGCGCGATACAGGCAACCCCTCATCCTGCTGCCACAGCTCATAGGGGGTCGCGGCATGATAGGCGGCGAGGCGAGATAAATTCATTTTGCCGGACTCCTCTCTATTCAGCCTACGCAACGAGCAGATTCATCGACCCGATCCCCTCAATCTCCGCTTTGAGCGTGTCGCCGGGACCGAGCTGTTTTTGAAACGCCGGCGCGTCCGGATTGCCGGTGGCAATCAGGTCTCCGGGGTAGAGCGTGCTGACTTGCGACAGGAAGCTGACCAGCTCGGCGACGCCGTTGACCATCGCGTCGGTCCGCGCCGCTTGCCTGAGCTCCCCGTTGACCCAAAGGCGCATGAACAGGTTCTGCGGATCCCTGATTTCATCTCTGGTCGTGATCCAGGGGCCGACGGGCGCGAAGGTTTCAAATCCTTTGCGTACGCAGCGGCTCCCTGGCAGTCCTTTGCCAGATCCGTACGAGCGCGCGGTCACATCGAGAATGATGGTGTAGCCGAACACGGCTTCAAACGCCTGCTCCTTTTTCAGGTTGCGGGCTTTTCTTCCGATCACCACGCACAGCTCAAGCTCGGGAAAAATATTGCCGGCGCCGGGAGGGATGACGACCGCCTGCTCCGGGCCGATGATCGCCGAGGGTGGTTTTAGGAATGTCTTTTCAAGGATTTCCGCCGGTGTCGCCTCTCCCGCCGTCCCTCTACCGCGGGCGTCACCGAGCCCTTCGCTTCCCCTCTTGTAGTTGGTCGCCGCAGCCCAAATCTTCGAAGGATTCTCGACCGGAGGTCGGAGCTGCTGTGGGTCAAGTTGCATCCGCGTCGCTTTTTCAACCGTTCTAGGGAGCGAAGGTCTCAGCCGGTCGTACTGAGCTATGAGATCGATCATCGAAGCGCCCTTCGGCAGCGCTCCCTGCTCGGCCAGCGCGTCGCCCAGCAGCGCCAACTGGTTGTCTTCAACCACGGCGAGATGGTTTGGCTTCACGGATGCAAATCGCATTCGCGGCTCCTTTCCGCTTCCTGTTGTTTGATCCTAATAACTTGACCGGAGAGTTTTATCAAACCTCGGCTAACGAAAGCCGCGTCGTTGTGTGAGCACGCAAGGCCGTTCGATAGGGCTCTCGTCCATCAACCCAGATCTCCTCGGACTTCACATGCGCCGGGGCTTTCCTTCCTCGCTCCAACTCCGCCTTGGCGAAGAGCACATGCTCCATGCTCATCCTGCGATGATCTTCTTTGCTGACCTTCGCCACGATTGATGTCTCCAACGGCAAACCATTTTTAGGCCCAAGCGTGTGCCGTGTCAACGGCGGCCTGCGAGGACAGACAACCATTTTTGCCTTTGCCTACCACCTTTCCAGTTACCGTCACTTTTCCCCAATCAGTGTCAATTTCTGTCAATGTCTCCGCTGTGCTCGCCCCGCTCTCATCCAAAACGCACAATAAATTGAACCCCTGTTTTTACCAGCCTGTTGGCACAGTGTTTGATAACGCATAAGAGAAGGAGGAAAGGAATTGCCATGATAAACACAGATCCTGCTCTAAAGTTTCTCACCCTGGCCGAGGCGGCGAGCCTCCTGCAGATCTCCAAGAGGACCCTGTTTAGATTGATATACAGCAAGAGGATCCCCGCGCTGAAGATCGGCGGCCAATGGCGCATTTCAGAAGGCAGACTCAGAGAGTGGATCAACGATGCGGAGATCGCGCCTCTATCCCGACAAGGATAGTAAGGATAGATGACCAGGCAGACCCGTCCCGGAAGTCCCAAGGTAGAAACTGCGCCGACCGTGTGCTATAGAAAATCCCAGCCGAGTTAGTTCTTCTTAACTCAACGAAATTTGCTGCGGACAGATCATGAAGCGACCTGAACCCCTGGAGATCTTCCAGCCCAGTTCCGTCAAAGAAGCCAGCGCAATCGTCAAAGAGAAAGGGCCCGGCGGCCGTTTCCTCGCCGGGGGAACTGACCTTGTCATCGCGGTCAAGGAAAAAGGGCTGATGCCGAGCTACGTGGTGGATCTGAAAAGAATCCCCGGCCTCTCAGGTATCCGCGAAGAGAGAGACGGGAGCCTGACCATCGGAGCGCTGACTACGATGCGCGAGGTCGAGACCTCTCCGATCATCCGCAAGAGATATCCTTTTCTCGCCCAGAGCGCGGCTGAAGTAGGCTCGGTCCAGATCCAAAATCGCGCCACGATCGGCGGCAACATGGCCAACGCCACGCCGTCAGCAGATGTAGCGCCGAGCCTTCTCGTCCTGGATGCTA
>JAHFAP010000305.1 GCA_023250495.1 Deltaproteobacteria bacterium
CGTACAAACGGGACAGTCTGGAGGTGGACGAAGAGGGTTACAGAAAGCTTGTACGGTACTTCACCACTTCAGAGGATTTCCAACGCACGAAAGGGGCCCTCATCGTCAATCCCGAGGCGGGAGAGATTTTCTACCTGACGCCGGAAGAGAGGAAGCGGCTGATCAAAATAATTTTAGCAGAGCGCCCGCCGGATATGCCCATTTTCGCCGGCTGCTACGGCGTGAGAAGAGACGAAGTGATCGCGTCGGCGCTGGAGGCGAAAGCGCTCGGCGTGGACGGTATCTTCGTCATGCCGCCTGCAGGGACTATGGAGGTGACCACGGCCATCGACGGCTCTAAAAATCCTGAGATATGGACGAACCACGTGAGGGCCATAGCCGAGGCCACGCAGCTTCCTCTCATCGTCCATCCAGCCCATCCTCGGACCATGGAGTGGGGGATCGCCGTGCCCATAGAGACAGTGAAGATGGTGCTGGAGGAGGTGCCGAGCGTCGTCGGCTGGAAGATGATCTACGGCCACGCCGCGGCCCATTTCAGAGTGGCAAGATATATTCGATCGCTCCCCAGGCACGTAGGCATCCTCAACGCGCCTCACTACTGCTTTCACACGGCGCTCATGTGCGACCTGCTGGATGGGATGGTGCAGGGATCTTACAACTTCGACATGGAGGGACTGGTGGAGCACATGTTGGCCTGGCAGTCCGGAAACGTCGCAGAGGCAAAACGGATCTGGAATACAAAGGTCATGCCGGTCCACGATTACATCTACTCCGATTCCTCCAGGCTGCACATCAGGTACAAGCTCGCGACTTGGATTCGCGGGCTCATCGCCCATCCTTACATGAGACCGCCGATGCCGGAGCCAAGAAGGGAAGAAGCGGAAAAGATCCACGAGATCATCAGTAAGACCGGCCTGAGCTGCATCGGCCGGTCCGAGTTTGACGAGACGCTGAAACGCAAAGACAGGATTCTCGGATCGTTCTCATCCGGCCTCCCGCCGCTTTGAGCGTTCCACTCGACCGTCTCGCTCATCCGTCTTGCCCTTTTTCATCCTTCATCCTTCTAATGGCAGGCCGTAAAAGCGCGCCGGATTGGCGCAGAGGATCTTGTCGATCACACGCGGCTCCACTTCGCCTTTGTCTCTGAGGCGCCGCAAGGCCAACAGCTCGCTGGCGTTATCCGCGTGGCCGTAGTCGGAGCCGATCATGAGACTGTCCTCGCCCGCGTACTTTAGCACGTAGGGGATATCATCGTCCGTCTGACAGGCGACGTACAATTGGCCGCCGCGCATGAAGTCCGGCTTTGCCTCTTTGCCGAGAAGCTTCGGCAGCCGCAGGTTTAAGTCGTGCACGACGTAAGGCACCCATTGCGAGCTGACTTCTATGGCGCCGATGCGGAGTCGCGGGAAGCGCTCCGGAATGCCTTTCATCACCAGCGCGTGAAAGGCGCCGATCACTACCAGCTTGGCCACGCGAAAGGGCTCCTCGTTGAAGGCTTCATTGACGGCGAAGTTGCCGATACCGGAGTGAATACCGATCGGCATGTCTAGCCGGCTCGCTTCTTCGTATAGCGGGAGAAAGTAGGGATCGTGCAGCGTGTGGTTTGTCTCGAGCCCGCGCATGAAGACGGCGCACGCGCCGTTGCCGCGCGCCCAGCGCAGTTCATCCAACGCCTTGTCCATGCTCAAGAGCGGTAGCTGAACAGCCCAGCGAAGACGGCCTTTTCCTTTGAACCAGATGTCGGCCAGCCAGCGGTTGTAGGATCGGCACAGCGCCAGCTCCACGTCCGGCCGGTCGGTGACGGGCCGGAGAAACAGCGTCGGATAGAGCACCTGCACGTCGGTCCCAAGCTCGTCCATGTGCCTCAGCCGCGCGCCGATGTCGGCCATCTCGCGCGAATCCTTGCCGGTATCGGCGCCGATATTGTCGCGGCCGCCGATCAACCGCCCGTCGATGATCCAGAAGTTTCGCGTCTTACCCGTGGGCATATCAGCGGAGATGGGTACCGGCCGGTAGCGGCGATCGCTACCCTCCAGGTAGTCCCACGTCCGCTCGGTCTCGATCACGTGTGCGTCGGCGTCGATCGTCAACACGGCATACCCTCCCACAATCCCCGATAGCGTTCTCCAGGACTGAGGACTGAGTGCTGAGGGCTGAGTCTCTCACGAACACGAATCACGAACACGGCTTTTTTCATTGCGCTTCCACAGTGAGTTTGCCATTCTCGTGCGCAAAACATTTTCCGGACTGGTCCATGGGAAGCTCGGCTGCTAGAACAAACCCCTTCCCCAGGATCTCGGGACCCGGCATCCGCCGGAGCGCCTCCTCCGGCGCGCCTTCCGTGGCGATGGGAACGCGCGGCGAAAAAATCACCACGCAGACGTTCGACTCCCTTACTTCCTCCGCGACGTATCGCGTGAACGTGCGTATAGCCTCTTTCGTCACCATGTAGGCGCAGGCCCCGGCGGGTTTGAGCCCGCCTCCTCCGTAAAGATTGATGATGTGGCCCGATCTCCTCGCCTCCATGTGAGGGAGAACGTGTCTCGTGCAGAGAAAGGTTCCGCCAAGATTCGTCTGGATGACCCGGTCCCAGAACTCCTTCTCCATATCGCGGATGCGGGGCCAGCGCGGGATTCCCCAGGCGAAATGGGGCACGATCGCGGCGTTGTTGACCAAAACGTCGATCCGGCCGAACCGGTTCGCCGCTTGGTCGACCATCTTCTTGACATCGTCTTCGTTCCGAACATCCACGTTGATCGCCAGCGTTTCCGTAAGCTGGCCAAGCTCGCCCGCCGTCTTCTGCAGCAATGCCTTGTCAAAGTCGGCGATGACGACCTTCGCTCTCTCCTGCGCGAAAGTTTTAGCCGCGTGCCGCCCGATCCCCTTGCCGCTACCCGTAACGATAACCACTTTTCCCTCAAGCATGATTCGATCTCCTCAATAAAGTTGCACCCTCTATTGTAAGCAGCGAATACCTCAAACCTCCGGCTAAATCAAACTCGCGAAAAAAAATGGGGGAGGGTGACAGTCCTTGTCTTTGTCATTCTGAGCAACGCGAAGAATCTCAAGGAAAACGCGAGAGATTCTTCGTCGCCTTGGCTCCTCAGAATGACCGCCTGGGACTAAGTAGTAACTTAAGGACTTTATGAATCGCTCAGACGTTCCTTAGAACTCCAACAGCGGAATATCCTTCGCCGTCGGCGAGGGCTTGATCGAAACGAGGTAGGCGTACATGTCGGCGAGATCCTGGTCGCTTACGAATTGCTTGCGGTAAGCCGGCATGTCCTGCCGCGGCGTGCGCATCTGTTGCACGAATGTCGCGTAGGAGACAGGGTTGGGCGCGAGCTTCGGCCCGGTGCCCCGGTCGGCGCCCTGGCC
>JAHFAP010000306.1 GCA_023250495.1 Deltaproteobacteria bacterium
GAAGAGCCGATCCAGACGAGGGGCTTATCCGCCATACCGCGTATGCCAAATCAGGTATATCAGGAACATAACGAGCTGTCAAACTTTCGCTTTGTAGAGGGGGCAAGATCGGCGCCTCCCGGAGAGGCCTAACGCCGCTGTTCATGATCCCCCTACGCAGCTTCTACCAGCCTCATGCCGACTTCCGTCTGCGGTCTGCGCGCGGGAAGTATCAGGCTGAACACGCTCCCTTTTCCAACCTCGCTCTGGACTTCGATCCGCCCGCTGAGAGAGTGGGCCAGTTTCTTGCAAAGACTTAAGCCCACACCTGTCCCGCCGTATTGGCGTGAGGAAGAGCCGTCGAGTTGGCGGAACTCGTCGAAGATCACCTCCTGGTCTCGCTGGCTGATCCCGATGCCTGTGTCGGAGACCCAACACTCAACAAAGAGCTCGCCTTTCTCCACCAAGGGTCTTATCCCCACGGCGATCTCCCCGCTCTCCGTGAACTTCAGGGCATTGGTCAAAAAGTGTATCAAAACCTGCTGGAATTTCTCGGGGTCAGTCACGATACCTTCTACGGAAGATTCGACGTCGACCCTGAACTGTATGGGACGCCCTTTGATCAGCCGCCGCGCCATCGTCTCAAGCGCTTGAAAGACTTCCCTGACGCGGACTTCTCTCAAAGCCACGCCCAGGCTGCCGCTCTCCATCCGGGAAAACTGCAGGAGGTCATCCATAAGCCGGGAGAGCTCCTGGCCGTGGTTCGCAACACGCTCCAAAATGGCCCGCCTATCTCCGGCAAAGGCCGGATCGCGCAGCACCTCGGCGTAGCCTAAGATGGTGCATACCGGAGTTCTCAGCTCGTGGGAGATATTGGCGACGAACTGCTTTTTCAGACGGTCCACCTCGATCAGCCTCTGGTTCAATGCCTGAGATTCATCGTACAAGCGCCGGTAGCTCTCCTGGGCGCGCTCGGATTCCTCGAAGAGCTTCCCGTTTTCCAATGCCAGCGCAAGCTGATCCGCCAAGGCACACAACAGCCTGAAATCGTCGCCATCATAGTCTCGTCTAGAGCGCTTTCTGCCGAAGGAGAAGAAACCCACGATCTCCTGCTGGAAAATGATCGGGATCAAGAGCTCGGATCTTAACTTATCGAAGATTTCCGCAAGCTCGCTCTGCTGCTCCCGGACCAGCGGCTCCCCGAGCCACTCACCTTTTGACAATCCCTTTCTGCTCAGTCCGAAATGGCCAGACCAGAGGAGATATAGACGGCCGAGCGCTTCGCGAGCGACATCGCCGTCGAGGCCGAGAGACGCGACAACAGCCGGTGCCTGATCCGCCGGGCGAAAGCCTACACAGGCGGATTCGATTCCCATCCGCTCCGCTATCAATCCGGCGCATCGCTCCGCTACGGCCTGCGGCCTGGAAAGCGAGCGCAGTAGCGCGCTGGCCTCGCTCTGGATTTCCGCCGGGTCATACTCTTTGCGATAAACGTAACGATCGACCGCGCTCTCGATCCAGCGCAAAAGCGGATTGAAAATCAGCACCACCAATACCGAGAAAAGTAGCGGAAGCAGCGGCTCCTGCCCGTAAACTCCCGCGCCGACACCCAATAGAGAAACCAGCACAACGTAGAGCAACAGCAGCGCCCCGGCCAGGGCGACGCGCGTGAGACCCGCCTTGACGACCAGGTCCAGCTCGAAGAGACTGTACTTGAGCAGCGCGTAGGCCACCGACAGAGGGAAAAAGACCACGGGAATAAACGACAGGTTGTAGGGAACTTCCCACGCGAAGAAACTCGTGAGCACGGTGCCTAAAGTGGGAAGAAAGAGGCCGAGAAAAACTCCCAACAGGATGACCCGCAGGCGTGACCTCTCGAGATCCGACCGGGGATTTCTGAGGGCGGACCAAAGAAGACCGACGAAAGCAAGCGCCACCAAAAAGCTATAACCGTAGCCCACCCGCAGGGTCCAGCGCCACACCTCCAGCGGCCCATAAAACGTGAGACTGTAGAACACACCTAGAGCAAGCGAGAAGCCGTAGGCGAGATAGAGATAGCGACGCCTGCGCCTCAGCTCTTCGGCGCTCCGGGTGAGGGCGAGCGCCAGGTGGATCGCGGCGCTCGGAGTGAAGGTCATGGCGAAGAGCCGGAGCTCCTTCGGCAGATAGTGCGCCGTCATAAAATCAAACGTGGTCGTAAACCAAAAGAAGACAGCGCTCACCATGAAAAACAGAGGTGGAGCGGCCGGAGAGGCCGCGCGCATGTAGAACGGAGTAAATCCAATGACCAGAAAGCCCAAGCCCGCGAGAAGATAGGTGGCGAAGCTGAGAAGCCAATCTTGAAAAGTAAATTTCATCGAGGGAATGACGAGCTGAACGACCTTGCCTGCCTTTTCGACCGAATATTGAAACTCGACGCCAGGCGGCGAAGCGCGCACCAAATCGTACAGCATGTCAGGACGGGCGACAGGCTCACCCTGGACAGCCAAAACCCGGTCAAGGAACCTCAATCCTTCCCGGTTGCCGCTCCATTGCGGCAGGAAATAGGGAGCGACGGTCGAATTCCCGTAGACGAAGAACCCGGGAAAGGAGCGGTTGACCCACTGCAGAGAGGAAACCAACGCGCCCATGACCGCGAGCAGCGCGACGATCGCGACAACAGCCAACCAGCCTGTTCGACGCTGACTCGGGTAGGCCATCCCAACCTCCCTATGACTGAAACACGTTATGCTCTACGGATAGCCATGAGCCTCTATCAGGCTTAAGCCGAGCCTGTCAAGCGCAATCGCGGGGCCGCGTCGGGGGCGGATCATACCTATAGGTCGGTAGCGCGCGCGCGATTTTCGGTATCGACGCGACGACGCAATGCTCGACGATCTCACGAGCGGCGAGTCGGCGCATGCCGGGTTTTTCTTTGACTTACCCGGCGAGATGGTGCTACACTTTGCTGCGTTTGGAAGCAAAATTTCCCCTGGTTTGTTCGCAAGCCGCCGCTGACTTTCCAGGCAAATCATTCCACCGGATTTGTGATACGAAGGCGGATAAACTTTGGAAAGCTTAGCCATCGCCATCGTCCTGGGCATCATTGAAGGGCTGACCGAATTTATCCCGGTCTCCTCCACCGGCCATCTGATCGTCGCCGGAAATCTCCTGGGCTTTGTCGGCGAGAAGGCCGCGACGTTTGAAGTCGCGATACAGCTTGGCGCCGTGCTGTCGGTCGTCGTGCTCTACCGCGAGCGGTTCCTGCGCCTCCTTCCTCGCGAGCGGCCACAGTCCCTGGTCCTCGGCTCGACCTTGGACGGCTGGGATGGAGTTTTGCGCCTTGCAGCGGCCACTCTCCCGGCGCTGGTAGTTGGATATCTCGGGCACGGTCTCATCAAACGCCACCTGTTCAATC
>JAHFAP010000115.1 GCA_023250495.1 Deltaproteobacteria bacterium
CGACGATGACGTCGCCGCCGATCTTCTTCGTCCGGTTCCAGGAGCCGTGGCGCGCGATGAAGATTGTATTCTTGTACTGGCTTGGGAACATGTTGCCCGTGTAGAACCGCATGCCGAGCGCGGCCGAGTGCGGGCCGAGCAAGGCGACCGGCTTCTCGAACTCGTCGCACGAGCGTCCCCAGCCCAGCTCGCGATCCGTGAAATTGCCCTGGTGGCAGTACGGAAAGCCGAAATGCTGGCCGATCTTGGTGACGCGATTGAGCTCATCTTCGGGCAGGTCTTCCGACAGCCAGTCGCGTCCGTTGTCGGTGAAATAAAACTCCTTCGTCACCGGGTGCCAGTCAAAGCCGACCGAGTTGCGCACGCCGCGCGCGACTACCTCGGCGCCGCTGCCGTCGAGGTTGATGCGCCGTATCTGCCCGTTGGTCGCGGGCGGCTCGCAGATATTGCACGGCGCGCCGACGTTTACGTAGAGCTTGTTGTCCGGCCCCAAGCCCATGAATTTCCAGCCGTGCGACTGATGGTTGAGAAAATCGCTGTAGATGACGACGGGCTTCGGCGGGTTGTCGAGGTTGTCCTCGATCATTTCGAGCTTGGAAATCCTGGTGCCTTCAGCGATGTAGAGCGTACCCTTGTGGAAGGAGAGACCGTTCGGCCGGTCCAGACCCGAGGCGATGACTTTGGTTTCGCGTTTCCCGTTCTTATCAACGATGGCATAAACCTTGTCGAGAATGCGGTTGCTGACGAACACGGTCCCCTTGTCGCCGAGCCTGAGCGAACGCGCATTCGCAATCCCGCTGGCGTAGACTTCGATCTTGAAGCCCTTGGGCAGCTTGAGCTGCGGGATCGGCAGTTTGTCTTCAGGCGTCGGGATCGGCGGTGGCGCGATGCTGCGCAGCTGCTTAGCGACTTCGGCATTGGGAATGTCGGGTCGTCCCGGAACGGTCGTCGGCTGCGGTTGCAACGGGGGCATTGGTTTTGACGCCTCTGTCGCCGGTTGAGCCGCGGGTTTGTCAACTGCCTGCTGCGCGAAAGCGGGCGGGGCGACAAGAAGAGCGCTTAGGGTACCGGCGAGCAAAAGGCCATGCTGTGTCGATGAACGTGTGATCATAAAGGATCCTCCTGGTATGAACTTAAAGAAAATCGCTTTTTGAAGTCAGCCGAACTCAAAATTACCCGCGAGCGGCCAGCGTTCCAGGGCCTCAAGCAGCGACCAGAGGCAACAGACTGACGGCTAGCGCTAATTTTGGCCAGACAATATGCAAGATCGACTTGTTTGTCAACTTTAACTCGACTCCAGCCGTCGAGGGTCACGTCGAGTGTCAAGCCCGACAATCTTGACAATCTTTCCTGAACCGCAAGCGGCGACGAATCAAGAAAGGCATGAGGCTTGAGGCAACAGTAAAAACAGGTGAGGTTTGAGATCAAGGTTAGGAATCAGACCAACGCCCTTTGATCCCTTGACGCCCCACCTCAATTCGCCCTAATTTACGCATAACTAATCCAGGCCGGGTTCTCGAACCCGTCACATCTTTGATCCTGCATCATTGCCCGGAATGGATTTTCCCCGTTGGGCTTTTTGGTGAGCGATCGGAGCGCCGCAGGCTTAATCAAGTTTGATAAGTCGGAAACCGAGATTTCATTGCGGGTATCTTTTCTCGCCTCAATGCTTTTTCTGGCCGCGCTGTTGACCGCCGGCGCAGGCGCGGCTGCCACGGTTGGCGAGGTCTTGAAAAAAATCGAGAATCTCCCTCCCGCGCAGCGCAAGGCCTCCCTTGAGGAGGGCGCCAGGAAAGAAGGCCAGGTGGTCTTTTACACCTCAATGAGCCTGTCCGATTATCCGAAGATCATGGCGGCCTTCGAGCAGGCCCATCCTTACATTAAAGCGAATGCCTTTCGCTTAACGCAATCAGCGGTGGTAAGGAAAGTCGACACCGAGGCCAGAGCGGGGCGTCACGCAGTGGACGTCGTCGGGTCAGCCGCCGTAGAGATGTGGGAGCTCAAAGAGATGCGGCTGTCGACATCTTACCTCTCTCCAGAGCGAAAGGCCTTCCCTCCCGGCTCTTTTGATCCCGAGGGATACTGGGCTGCATTCGAGGTCACTCCGATTGTGATCGCGTTCAATACCAAACTCGTTCCGTCTCTGGAGGCTCCCCAAAGTTACCAAGACCTCCTCAACCCCAAGTGGAAGGGAAAAATAAGCCTCGGCACCGATGAGTACGAGTGGTTCCATGTCATGCTGGAGCACATGGGCAAGCAAAAGGGGATCGAGTACATGAGGGCTTTGGCAAAGCAGAATCTTCACATGCCCGGCGCCAGCAGTATTATGAGAATTCAACTGCTGCTCGCCGGAGAGTCCGCGGTCGCGCTCGCGGCGCGCGGGCGAAGAATCACCGAGCTCAAGGAAAAGGGGGCGCCGATCAATTTCGTCGCGGCGGACCCTTACGGCGGCGAACCGAATTTGCTCGCCTTGATGCAGCGGGCGCCCAACCCGCACGCGGCTATTCTGTTTTTCGACTGGATGCTGTCGGAAGAGGGCCAGAACAAGATATCGGATCTCGTGGGAAGGATCAGCATTCGGAAGGGCGTCAAGCATCAACCGCGCATCCAAGAGCTTTTTCAAAAGGAGTTTGTCTTTGTAAGACCGTCCTCGATTGGACCAAAATTAAAAGAAACCGTGCAACTCTATAACCAAGCCTTCGGACTCCAAGGGATCCAGTAGCTCTAGATTGATCCCGTTTTCCTTCGCTTTGGGTATTTCACCAGAGAGAAACGACACAGAAATTCCGGGGACAGTATACTTCCTTTTAGCAAAGGATGAAGGAAGGCGTTGGCGATAGGCTTGAGGCGCGAGGCGACAGGCCCTACCGGATATGCCGCGCGCGCGGCAGCGCCACGTGGATCGCGATCATAGCCAGCGAGCCCACTGCGCCCATCGACGCCACAGCCCACTGGGCCCCCCAGAGCGCCGCCAGGGCCCCGACGAGCATGCTTCCTACGGTCATGACGACCTGGCTCATGTGGAATATCGCCGTCGTGCGGCCGCGGAGGTCTGAAGGAGAGTGGGATTGGATAACGGTTTGCACCAGGGCGTGGGCGTGCACGTGGCAGAGGCCTACGATCCCCATCAGCGCCATTGACAGCCCGAACCAGGGTGACGCCGCGAAGGCTACGATGACCAATCCGTATAACGTCACGCCTCCCAGCATGAGCATGCCCCTCGGCAGCCGGTCGCCGAGGGACGCGACGAGCAGGGCGCTGCCCAGCGCGCCAACGCCCATAGCGGTGAGAAGCAACCCTTGCCCGGTGGCCCCGACTCCAAGGAGGTCGCGCGCAAACACCGGCAGGAGCGTCGTGAATGGGACGATGAACAGCGACGCAAACATCACGATGAGGAGACCGGTGCGAACGGCCTCGTTCCTCCAGCTGAACTTCCACCCTTCGATGATGCTCTGGCCGAAGGATTCCCCGTGAGCGGAGCGCCCGCCGGCGCCGGCAGAGGAGCGCTGCGCGGAGCGCAGCTGCACGGTCCAGACGGTCGCCAAGAAGAAAAAAGCCGCTTGAACGAAATACGAGCCGGCGGTGCCGAACATGGCGATGAGCACGCCGGCCAGGGCCGGGCCGATGCTTCGCGCAACGTTGAAGGCGACGGCGTTGAGACCGATGGCGTTGATCAATTTATGGGGCGGCACGGCATCGGCAACCATCGCGGCCCGCGCCGGCTGCTGAAAAACTTGGGCGACCGCCATCAAGATGGCGGTGACGTAGACGTGCCACGGCTGGATCCGGCCGGTAAAAATCAGCAGCGCTGTCGCGGCATACACAAGCCCGTTCATGAATTGGGCCACGACCACCTGCGTCTTGCGGGAATAGCGGTCGGCGGCGCTGCCCGCCACCGGAGACAATAAGAGAAACGGTATGGCTTGAATTCCCCGCACCAGGCCAAGCTGGAGCGCTGAGTCCGTCAGTTCATAAATAAGCCAACCGCGGGTGACCTGATCCATCCAGGTCCCCATCCCCGTGCATGCCTGCCCGAGCCAGAGCAAACGGAACTCGCGGTGGCGCAGCGCCTCAAAGGCCCGCAGTTGAAGCAACGCCTGGAGCGGACGCCAGGACTGCCGAGCCGCGACCAGCGGGGCGGCTTCGCTCGCCGGCGCTTCGGGGGTTTCTTTCTCGATGGTTGGTGAACGCAGCGTAGACTCCACAACTAGCCGAAGGGGATTATCTCTCTCGATTTCCTCGAGCCGCTGAGTGAGGATGATCTTTCCCTATATCACGGAGCAGACGTTTTGTAGATAGAAGCGAGCTAACCGGGGTCGCGTCTTGGTAGCCTGTTGAAATTCCCTCGTAGCAGTCTTGTCATTCTGAGCAAGGCGAAGAATCTCCAGAAGAAATTTAGAGATTCTTCGTCGCGTTAGGCTCCTCAGAATGACCACGTGGACCTTTTTCAACAGTCTGTTGACCTTTGATCTTCAGCCTTCTTGGCTCAGAGCGTCATATTTTGCCGCTCCTTCCCGGCTAGTTCCGCCCAAGGAGAAATGGGAATCATACAGCACAGG
Organism: Deltaproteobacteria bacterium; assembly: GCA_023250495.1. Lineage (GTDB taxonomy): Bacteria > Desulfobacterota > Binatia > UBA9968 > UBA9968 > JAHFAP01. The sequence continues at coordinate 4,560 of JAHFAP010000115.1, forward strand.
GCAAAAGTATCCGACACCTGGATTGCCTGAAGCGTTCGATGGGGTCTGGCCTTGCAATCTTGCCAATCTTTAGTCGTTAATGACGTCATTTAACCGTCCTTGAAGGCTGCCCGTGAGGGTGGTAAAAGCTCGCCATCAGGTGATGGCATAGTTTATTTAAAGGAGGAGACATCGTCATGCCTGCAGAGTTCATCGATCTTTTGAACCTTCCGGAACTGGACATTGGCCACAGCAAAAAAGTGCTCTTCAGTTCGGATCATTTTCACACCTGGATCCATGGCGATTATCCGGGAACGAAAGGTCCCATGCACAAGCACAGTGCCGATCAACAGTTCTACTGCGTCAAGGGAGAGTGCACCTTCCACTTTCCCGACGGATCTTCCCGGGAACTGACCCACGGCATGTTGGTGACCATTCCTGCGGGACAACTCTATCAGCTCGATAACACCGGCGATAAATATATGATTCTGCTGGGTGCCCGGGCGGAGTCCGCGGGAAAGCCGCGCTACAGCAAGGACAACCAAGAGGTGGGCGACAACGATTACGCGCTAAAAAATCCGGACAAGATCAAGGCGCCCGGAGAAAAGAAGGCGAGAGTCCAGGCCGAATCTTAACAGACCGTAGGAGGAGAGCCATGGAGATGAAGCTCACGAGTGTGTGGATCGCTGCACGCCGAACGGGCGGTGGCCGGTTGGCAAGGCAGACGGCACAGTGGGGCTGCTTGTTCGCTGTTGTGCTGGGTCTCTCCCAGCTTGCCGCCTCCGTGGGCGGTGGCGCAGACGCGCCGCCCAAAGGAGGCGCCTGGGCCCTGGCCGTCGCCATGCCCGAGCCCCGCCAGGAGGCGGGCGCCGTCGCGCTTGGAAATATGATCTATCTCATCAGCGGCTACGGTGCGGACACTGTGCCAAGCACACTGGTACAAGTCTACGACACAGCCGGTAAGCAGTGGAAGCAGGCCGCGCCCATCCGGCTGGCGCTGCACCACCTGGGCGTGGCGGCGCTGGACGGTAAAATCTACGTGGTGGGCGGCTTCACCGGCAGCTTCGCCAAGCGCGGCCCGGTCAATTCCGTATGGCAATATGATCCGGCGACCGACCGCTGGGAGCGCCGCGCGCCGCTTCCGACCCCGCGCGGCGCGCATGCAGTAGCAGTGCTCGACGGGCGGATCTACGCGCTGGGAGGCGAGCGCCTCGGCGCCGCAGCAGGGTCGCAGACTTACGAGCCCGTAGCTGATGTCGCAGCTTACGATCCCAAGGCCGACGCGTGGGAGGTCCTGCCCCCTATGCGCCACCGGCGCGATCACCTGGTAGCCGGCGCCATCGGCGGGCGCATCTACGCGGTCGCCGGGCGCGACCGGCCCAACTACACCCTTCAGCATGTCGAGGAGTACAATCCTGCGACGCGCGCGTGGATGGAGCGAGCGCCGATTCCCACCGGCCGCTCCGGCGCCGCCGCCGGAGTAGTAAACAACCGCCTCTATGTATTCGGAGGAGAAGGCAACGCAGATAGTTCATTGGGCACCTTCAACCAAGTCGAGGCCTACGACCCGGCGCGCGATAGCTGGACGCAGCTCGCGCCGATGCCGTTGCCGCGCCACGCCTTCGGCGGCGCCGTGGTCGGAAACCGGATTTACTTGCCCGGAGGCAGCATCGTCCAAGGCGGACGGGCGCCGGGCACGACGCCGATAACAGACACGTTCGAGCCGAATTGAGCGACTATCTGGCAAATAAAAAGGAGGAGACAAATGCGTAAGCTCAACTTAGGTTTGGTCTGGATGACGAGAACGCTGCTGATCGTTGTCACAGTGATGCTGGCGACAGGGCCAAGTGGTTCCGTCGCATCCGCGCAGGAACAACCCGCTCCGGCCAGCTCCATGTTCGCGGAGCGCCCTCGAATTGACGTCCCCAGTTCTATTACGCTGGAGGAGGCCAGGGTCATTATCGATGCGGCCGTTGCCCTGGTCAAAGCGGAGAAAGGACGGGCAGCCATCGCCGTGGTCGATTACAACGGCAATCTGATTTCGATGGACTCCATGGATGGCAACTCGAGATTCTGGGCGCGCTTCGCGGTCGGCAAGGCGGTGGGCGCTGTGGCTCTTCAGGTAGACACCGCCGTGTCGGCCGAGCAGGCCAAAACAAACCCCGCGCGCTTCCACAGCGCGCTGAGCATGCTCGAGGGGGAGGTTCTGCTGATCCCCGGCGGCACTCCGCTTATTGTTAATAATGTTGTCGTGGGCGCCGTCGGCAGCGCCGGACATAGGGGAGATGGCGACGTGCGCGCCGTCAAGGCTGGGATTGCCGCCTGGGAGCGCTTGCGCCAAAGCCGCAGCTAACGGCCTGTTAGTCAGCCAGTCCCACTCTTTTGAGATCCACCTCAACTCCCAATCCAGGCCGCGGCGGCGGAGACAGGAATCCATCGACGATTTCCAATCCCGTGCAGGGATCGTCGGCCATGCGCTCGAATTCCCCGATCTCGCACGGCAGCGTGAGATCCTTGAGACTCGCGGCCAGATGGACATTAGCGGCGTCGGCGAGGCGGCTGCCCGGAGTGGTTCCTACCAGGTATTCCAGACCCGCGGCCTCGCACAGCACAGCGACCTTTTTTGCCTTTAGAATGCCGCCCATTTTAGGAAACTTCAGGCTGATGACATCCGCGGCGCCGGTCTCGATGATCTGCATCGCTTCGGCAAGACTGTTGACGCTTTCGTCGGCCATGATTTTCGGACCAACGGATTTCGTGACCATAGCCATTCCTTTGAGATCGTTTGCTTTGACCGGCTGCTCTACGAGAGCGACATCGTAAGGCTCCATTTTTTCGATGCGCCGAATCGCCTCTTTCGCGGAACAGGCCTGGTTAAAGTCAACGGTGATCGTCACGCTGGGGCCGACCGCGTCGCGCACCCGTTGCACCCGTTCGACGTCTTCCTGAAGCGTAGTCCCGACCTTCAGCTTAAGAGCGCTGCAGCCTCTTTCGACAAATCCCTTTACTTTTTCAGCCATCTCCTTCGGGCCGTACATCCCCATGAGACGCGTCACTCGAATGCGCGGGTGGACCATGCCGCCGAAAAGTTTACAGGCCGGCAAATCCAGCGCCTTCCCCATCAGGTCATAGAGCGCCAGGTCGATCCCCGACTTTGCCGCTTCAGCCTTCATCGCCAGGGAATCCAATTTGAGCATAACGGCCTCGATGTCGAAGGGATCTGAGCCGATGATCGCCGGGCCAAAAAGATTGTTGATCAACTGAAGGTGATTGGCGGCGGTGTCTCCCGTGATGTAAGCCGCCCCTGGACTCGAGATGCCGACTCCGACCAATCCCTTATCCGTGTCGATTCGAAGATAGACCAGATCGTAAGTATCGCGGCCGCCCAGCGAGACCTTCCAGCCGGGGATGAGGTTATGCGCCTGATAAAGAACCGCGCGCACTTTGGTAATTTTCATCGTTGTTCGTGCAATCGGCTGACGGGATTCACGACGGCCATCTCTTTCTAGAGTCATAAAGGCTGTCAATAAAGCCGCTTTCGTCGAGCTTCCGGATGATGCGCGCGTCGATGAGCTCTTCCGGTCTAACTTTGCTTACCTTGGGATTCATCAATCCCATCATCCTCTGGATATCGCGCAGCGCCTCCACGGACGGGTAGGGTTTCTTCTCAATGCCCAGCATGACCTTGAGCCCCTTCTGCTTCAGCCTGCGGCTAAGAAAAGGATCCACAAAAGAAAAAACATTTTGCCAGCTTTGATCGTCGTACATTTACCCACATCTGCATGTTTTCGAGAGGCAGCAATGCGATAGGTATAGATTCGCTCCGGCGTGATGTCAATCTTTTCGAACGATTTCACACCGCCCGTTCAAGCCCCCAAAGTTTGACTAAAACTCTCGCACATCATATAGCATTCGCTGAAAGTTTGTCTGGCCCGGAAGACGGCATGGAATTCGGCGTATTCGACCATCTAGACCGCGGCGATTTGCCGTTGAAAGATTTTTACGAGGCGCGCCTGAAGCTCATCGAGGCCTACGACCGGGCGGGCTTCTACGCGTACCATGTCGCCGAGCATCACTCGACCCCGCTCGGCATGGCGCCGTCGCCGAGCGTGTTCCTTGCCGCCGTCGCGCAGCGCACGCAGCGTCTTCGCTTCGGGCCGCTGGTCTACGCGCTGCCGGCGCATCATCCGCTGCGGCTGATCGAGGAGATCTGCATGCTCGATCACTTGAGCGGCGGACGGCTCGAGATCGGCTTCGGCCGGGGCTCGTCGTCCATCGAGGTCGGATTCTACGGACAGAATCCCGCCGACGCGCAGCGCATCTATGCGGAGGCGCTCGACCTCATCCTCCGGGGCCTCTCCGAAAGGACGCTCAATTTCCAGGGCGAGTTTTTCACCTTCGACGATGTTCCGATGGAGCTTGAACCGTTGCAAAAGCCGCATCCGCCGGTGTGGTATGGCGTTCACTCCGTCGAAAGCGCGGAGCGGGCCGCGCGCCGGGGCCTCCATGTCGTGAGCCTGGACTCGGCCCGTGAAACACGCAGCTTTGCCGATCGCTATCGCAAAGTCTGGCGCGAGAGCCGGGGAGACACCCGCGGGATGCCGAAGATCGGGATCAGCCGCTTCATCGTCGTCGCCGGCAGCGACGAAGAGGCGCTCAGCATCGCGCGCCGCGCCTACCCGAAATGGCACCGAAGCTTCTACCATCTGTTCCGGCTGTATGGAGGCGCTCCGGCGCATCCGCGGCCGCCGGATTTCGACGGGATCATGAAAGCAGGCCAGGGCATCGCCGGCACGCCGGAGACTGTGGGCGCTTTTCTACAATCACAGCTTACGGAATCGGAGGCTACCTACCTGGTCGGGCAATTCGCCTTCGGTGATCTCTCCCTCAGCGAATCTCTGCGGTCGGTCGAGCTGTTTACCCGCCATGCGATGCCGGCGTTGATGGCAAAGGATGAAGGATGAATGACAGAGGCTTGACTTGAGCTGGAGCCGAGTGGTAATAGGAGCGCAGCTTCGGGGCGTCTCTCCAATGGTGATGAATCCCAGACTCTAGTCTTAGCGAGGCTGCTTATGCTGAAAAAAACCATTCTGGCAATCGCCATCGCAACTGCGGCAGTGTCCCTGTTCTTCGTGGCGTCTGATCTCATTGGGGCCGCGGATTCAGCCGGTACGGCGCTGACTGGACAGGTCAGTTCAAAGGAAGAAGGCTTCATGGAAGGCG
>JAHFAP010000307.1 GCA_023250495.1 Deltaproteobacteria bacterium
TTTCAAACGGCTGGAGCGCGACCGCTACGCCTTCCTGCTCGAAAGCGTCGAGGGCAGCGAGCGCTGGGCCCGCTATTCCTTTCTGGGGACGCGCCCCTATCTTGTTTTTATGTCCCGGGGAAAAAATGTCGAGATCACCGAAGCGGGAGCGAGGAAAAAGTTTACGGCGGACGACCCTCTGCGTCTTTTAGAAGGGCTTCTCAAAGAATATCGTCCGGTGGCCGTGGACGGAGTCCCGCCCTTTTTCGGCGGCGCGTTGGGCTACGTCGCCTACGATGCCGTGGAGCAATTCCACAACATCGCCAACACCAAGAAAGACACCCATGGAATGGCCGAGATCTTCTTCATTTTTGTCCAGACTCTGGTCGCCTTCGACAACCTCAAGCACACCATCAAAGTGATCGACAATGTGCGCTTGAACGGCGGCAGGAATCTCCGCCAGGCATACGACAACGCTACCGCCAGAATCCGCAGACTGGTCTCTTCGGTCGAGAGCAAGGCAAGAAAAACAGAGGCCAGAGACTTGAGCGACGGAGGCCGAGAGAAGAAAGTTCGCTCTAACTTGACTCCCCAGGCCTTCAAGGCCGCAGTGCGCAGGGCCAAAGACTACATCGAGGCCGGCGACATCATCCAGGCCGTTCTTTGCCAGAGGCTTGAGACGCGAACCGAGGCGGACCCGTTCGAGATCTACCGGGCGCTGAGGCTTATCAACCCCTCTCCTTATATGTACTACCTTGAGCTCGAGGGGCTGAGAGTGATCGGTTCGTCGCCCGAGACTATGGTCCGGCTTACCGGCGACACGATCGAGCTCCGCCCCATCGCCGGAACCCGCCGCCGGGGCGCCACGCCAGCCGAAGAGCAAGCGCTCGAGGCCGACCTCCTCGCCGATCCTAAAGAGAGGGCGGAGCACATCATGTTGGTGGATCTGGGGCGCAACGACGTGGGCCGGGTCGCCGAGGTCGGGAGCGTAGAGGTCAATGAGCTGATGGCGATCGAACGCTACTCTCACGTCATTCACCTCGTTTCCAATATCCGGGGGAAACTGGCGCCGGGAAAAAACGCCTTCGACCTTTTCGTCTCGAGCTTTCCCGCCGGCACGGTTTCCGGCGCCCCGAAGATCCGGGCGATGCAGATCATTAGCGAGCTGGAGCCGGAGAAGCGAGGACTCTATGCCGGCGCCATCGGCTACTTCAGCTTCAATGGGAATCTGGACACCTGCATCGTCATCCGCACCATCCTGATGCAGGGAAAAAAGGCCTTCATCCACGCCGGCGCGGGGATCGTGGCGGACTCGGATCCGGAGAAGGAATATCAGGAAACGTTGAGCAAGGCGCGCGCCATGCTGAAGGCCATAGAGCTGGCCGAACAGTGGAGACGGAAAAAATAGCGTACTCGTGATCGTGGCTCGTGATCGTGATTGTGAGAAGGTGCGTCGCAAATGATTTTACTCATCGACAACTACGACTCCTTCACCTACAACCTCTTCCACTATCTGGGTGAGCTGGGAGCGCGCGCCGAGGTGTTTCGCAACGACCAGATCACCCTGGAAGAGATCGAAAAGCTGAGACCGGAGAAGATCGTCATCTCGCCCGGGCCGTGCACTCCCAAAGAGGCCGGCATCTCCTGCGACCTGATACGCCGCTTTGGCGCCAAGACTCCCATCCTCGGCGTCTGCCTGGGCCACCAATGCATCGGCGCGGCCTTCGGCGGCGAGATCATCCGCGCCCCCACGATCATGCACGGCAAGCTCTCCGAAATATTCCACGATTCCAAAACAATCTATCAGTCACTCAAGAACCCGTTTTCCGCAATGCGCTACCACTCCCTGGTCATCGATCCGAACCGATGCCCCCCTGAGCTCAGCGTCAGCGCGAGAACCGCCGACGGAGTGATCATGGGCGTGCGCCACCGGAGCTATCCAATCGAAGGGGTGCAGTTCCATCCCGAATCGATTCTCACCGACGAGGGAAAAAAACTCCTCAAAAATTTTCTAGATTACTACTGAAATCAGTGGGGACGCCACGTCGTTTTTCCGCGCCCTGCTAGACCCTTTGTGCTATAATGACTGGTCATGAAGCGACCCGCAGAAAAGATGGTGGAGAAGGAACTCCAAAAAATCGTCGCAGCTTTAAGGCCTTACCGTCCAAAGAAAGTGATTCTTTTCGGTTCGTTCGCACGGGGAGATTATCACGGACTGAGCGATCTAGATCTCCTTGTGATCAAGGAAACTCGCAAGAAGTTCGTCGATAGAATTGGCGAAGTCCTGCAACTTTGCGACTCCAGGATACCGGTAGAACCGCTCATTTATACTCCAGCGGAAGTAGACCAACTCCTAATGGAAGGAAATAGCCTCATCCGCCAAGCCTTAAAGGAAGGACGGGTGCTCTATGACGAAGCCCAAGAGAGAGGCTAAACGTTGGTTCGACCAGGGCACAAGAGACGCGGAGTCAGCCATCAAGGTCAAACAGCAAGCGATCTACGAGCTATGTTGCTTCTTGGCGCAGCAAGCGGCCGAAAAGCTCCTCAAAGCTTTCCTCTACTATCAAGGGGAGGCGCCTGTGGTCGGCCACTCTACCTTTTTCCTGGCAAAGCAGTGTCAGGAATATGATGGCCGGTTTAAAAAGGTCCTGCGGGCGTGCAAGCGCCTGGACGCCTTTTACATCCCGACCCGCTACCCTAACGGTTTAGTGGAAGGGGTCCCCTACGAAGTCTTTGATGCCGAGGATGCGGAACAGGGGCTAAAAGATCTTGAGGAGATAAAGTCCCTGGTAAGAAGCATTTTAGTTTTTTGACTTTTGGTTCTCGCGCTTGAAATTAAAGAAGTCAAAGTAGCCTGTCCCCTTTTTCCAGCAGAAAAAACTCTTGTCAGAGCAGGTCCCGTCGCATAGAATTGCGTCCTTAAGGCTGCTTTGGGTTTTCCAAAGTTACTACCGTGGTTACAGATTTCCTGCAACTGGAGGCTTAAGTGGCAGAGACAAAGAGCGAGCGGTTTCGGGTAGTCGTGCTGGATGACTACGAAGGGCTGGCGGATCAGGTCCCCGCGTATCAAAAGCTCAAGCAGCGGGCCGAGGTCAGAGTCTTGAGAGAAAGGCTGGCGACGGACGCGGAGTTTGGAACTGCCCTGCGGGGCATCCATGTTCTGCTTCTAGTGAGAGAGCGAACTCGATTCGGAGAAAAGCAACTCTCATTGGCTCCTGATCTCAAGCTTATCTCCCAAACCGGCAAAACGACCGCTCACCTCGACCTTGCCGGAGCCGCGCGTCGCGGCATCATCGTCACCTTCACCCCCACCGACACAGGGACTTCCACGGTTGAATTGACCTTTGCGCTGATCTTCGCGGTCCTGAGACAGATCCCGCTCATCGA
>JAHFAP010000308.1 GCA_023250495.1 Deltaproteobacteria bacterium
CCGTTACGAGTACAGCGTCGCAGTGGGGTCGGAGAGCCGGGTCCTGACCACGCCGGCTTCACAGCCGCTCAAGCCGGGGCAAAAGATATATCTCGAACTCGATCCCGAAGCGATCACGCTATGGCCGCTACAGTAGGCCGAAAGGGGGAGTCCGATGGCTAGAATCGTTCTGGGAATAGGGACTTCGCACAGCCCGCAGCTCAGCGTCCCGTGGAGCCAATGGAATCTGCTGCGCGAGAAGGACGAGACCGACCCGAGGCTGCATTATCCGGTTTTGCTGGAGTCAGCGCGCGAGTCTAAGCCGAACATAGAGCAGGAGCTGACAGAGGAGAAATGGCGGCAGCGCCACGAGGCCTGTCAGACGGCGATAGCGACGCTTGGAACGGTACTGAAGCAGGCCAACCCTGACCTCGTCGTAGTCTTCGGCGACGATCAGCACGAGCAGTTCCACGACGACAACCTGCCGACCTTTGCCGTTTATCACGGTAAGTCGCTGCCCGTGGTCAGACATTCCGGTCTCAGACCTGCGGCATGGAAGGACGCCGAAGAGCGCGGCTGGGCTGAGACTAAGGCCGAATACCGGAGCGGGTGGGAATTGGCCGAGCACCTGATCGCTTCGTTGACGACGGACGAGTTCGACATCGCCCGCTGCAGCCGCCTGCGCGCGGAGATTGGCGTCGGCCACGCGTTCAGTTTTCTATATCGGAGGATCTGGCCGGGCGGGGCAGTGCCGGTGCTGCCGGTCATGATCAACACCTACTATCCCCCCAACCAGCCCACGCCCAAGAGATGCTATGCGCTCGGACAGGGGGTGCGCCGCGCTATCGAATCTTGGAGCGCGGACGCCCGCGTTGTCGTGATGGCCTCTGGCGGGCTGAGCCACATGATCATCGACGAAGAGCTTGATCGGGCCACGATCAACGCGCTGCTGCGGAAGGATCATGCGCGGTTATCCTCGCTGCCGCGGGAGAAGCTGCGCGGCGGGACGTCTGAGATTCTCAACTGGGTCGCCCTGGCCGGGGCAGTAGAACCAATGGCGATGAAGCTGATCGATTACGTCCCGACCTACCGCTCGCCGGCGGCGACCGGAGTCGGCATGGCCTTCGCGCACTGGCGCTAGGGCTTACTTTCCGAAACACGGCGGATGAAGCAAATCGTTCGCAGATTGAGGTTATGGCTTGCCATCGGGCTGATGTTTTCCTTTTGTCCCGGACCAGCCGCCTCGGCCGATGACAAAAAAGGCTGGCCGGCGGCATGGGAGAGGATGAGGGCCGCGGCCGAGAAAGAAGGTGAGGTCGCCTTTTACACCTTGGGTGACTATTCCTACGTCAAGGAATTTGAAAAACAATTCCCCAAGGTCAAAGTCAAACTTGTGCCTGGAAGAGGCAATGAATTGCTTTCCCGCATCATGGCCGAGCGCCGCGCCGGTAAATATCTCGCCGACGTGGCGAGGATCGGCAATACTTCGCCATACTCGCTCTACCGGGCGAAGGCGCTGCAGCCCATCGCCTCGGCTTTCATCCTTCCCGAAGTCAAGGATGAAACCAAGTGGTGGCAGGGAAGGCACCAATACGCGGATGCCGAAGGTCGATACATCTTCGTCCCCGTCGGCAGCGTCTCGCACAATCTGGCCGCGTACAACACCGATCTGGTCAACCCTTTGGAGATGAACTCCTACTGGGACCTCCTGGACAAATGGAAGGGAAAAATCGTCGTTATGGATCCGAGGCCTGGAGGATACGGCCGCAGCGGCGCGAGATTCATTTACTATAATCCACAGCTCGGTCCGCGTTACCTGCAGCGGCTGTTCGGCGAGATGGACGTGGTTCTTTCGCGCGATTACCGGCAGGCAATCGATTGGCTGGCCGCAAAGAAGTTTTCTATTCTTCTTTTCGGCAACGGCGATGATATATTAGAGGCGCGAGCGCAGGGACTGCCGGTGAACGTGATGGATACGAGCAGCTGGAAAGAGGGCGCCGCTTTGGAGCCGGCCGCTTTTACGTTGGTGTTGATGGACAAGCCGGCCCATCCTAATGGGGCGAAGCTCTTTATTAACTGGCTTCTGTCTCGCGCAGGGCAGATGGCGGTTCAGAAAGAAGGCGAGACGAACGACTCTTTGCGCATCGACATTCCGAAGACGGAGGTCAGACCTTACCTGAGGCGCCGGGAGGGAGCGAAGTATATTGTCACGTGGACGCCGGAATGGATGGATACGGAGCCTATTCTGAAGGTTGTCAACCAAGCATTGGGCCAGGCGAAATGATCTTCAGCGATCGATCAAGGCACTGAAGCGAGGTTTTTATGTTGACCGAACAAGAGAACGAGCGACTCACGCGCGTGGGGCCGGGGACGCCAGCTGGCGAGCTTTTGCGCCGCTACTGGCACCCGGTGGCGGCGGCATCGGAGCTGGCGCGCTGCCCGACAAAGTGCGTGAAGGTCCTGGGTGAAGAGTTGGTCCTGTTTCGCGACAAGCAAGGAAGGCTGGCTTTGATCGGCGCATATTGCGCCCACCGCCACGCTAATCTCGCTTACGGCATTCCTGAAGCTGACGGGCTGAGATGTCCTTATCATGGCTGGAAGTACGATCTGGCGGGACGTTGCGTGGAGCAACCGTTCGAAGAGACGGTTCGCCCCGACAAGACATTCAAAGATAAAATTCAGCTGCCGGCGTATGCGGTAGACGAGCTGGGTGGACTGATCTTTGCCTATCTCGGACCGAAGCCGGCGCCGCTTCTTCCCCGCTGGGATCTCTTAGTTGAGGAGAATGCGTGGCGCGAGATCGGCCACGCTGTTACCGCCTGCAACTGGTTGCAAGCAGCGGAGAACATTCTCGATCCCGTCCACGTCGAGTGGCTCCACGGAGAGTTCCGCAACTACGCCGCAGAAATGACCGGGAAAGGCGAGCGGGGCCGGAAACGGATTCGCCACGTGAAGATCGCCTTTGACCTTGCGCCCTACGGGATCATCAAGCGGAGGCTGTTGGAAGGAGAAACGGAAGATTCTGATGATTGGAAGATTGGCCACTGGCTGGTCTTCCCGAGCACCCAAAAGGGGCCGGATATGCTGCGCTTCCGTGTGCCCGTGGACGATGCGCGGACGGCGCAGTGGTATTACTCCATCCATCCGCTGAATGGAAGCGAGCAGCAGAAAGCGGATGACATGCCGCTCTATGAAATGCCTTCGCCGGTATTAAACGACAACGGGCAACCTCAATTGGACCTCCTGAACGGCAATGTCGATCCCCAGGACAATGCCATCTTTGTCTCGCAGGGAACCGTTTATGACCGCACGCAGGAGCTATTGGGGGAATCCGACCGGGGCGTCGTGATGTATCGCCATCTCCTCGAT
>JAHFAP010000309.1 GCA_023250495.1 Deltaproteobacteria bacterium
ACGTGAACGGAGAGTATGCGCTCAAAGAAAGAGACGAAGTCGTCTTCGTCCCTCCCGTGAGCGGAGGCTAAGGATGTTTCGCGTCACCCGAGAGCCGATCGATCTTCAGGAGCTGGTGACGTATGTCACCGATCCATCGGCCGGCGCCATCGCCACCTTCATCGGCACGACGAGAAACAATAACGAAGGGCGCAGGGTCATCGCGCTGGACTATGAAGCTTATCCTGAGATGGCCGAAAAGGAGCTGGCAAGGATCGGAGAAGATGCCAAGAAGAGATGGAAGATTCAGCGCATGGCCATTGTCCACAGGATCGGTCCGGTCCAGATCACCGAGCCGAGCGTGATCATCGCCGTCTCCGCCGCGCATCGCGATGACGCCTTTCAGGCCTGCCGCTTCGCCATTGAGGAGATCAAAAGGAGCGTGCCGATCTGGAAGAAGGAGGTCTTCGAGGGAGGCGAGGTCTGGATAGGCACGCAGAGCGGCCAGCCCCTCAATCGTTTCTAGAAGACGGAACGAGTTAATTTTGGATTTTGGATTGCCGATTTTCGATTTAATCGTTCGACTGAGCTCACGACGAAGTCTAAAATCCAGAATCTAAAATCGGAAATCGGTTATGGAAGCATCTCTTTACGCCGCATTTGGTCTGGGACTCATCCTCGGCATCAAGCACGCTTTGGATGCAGATCATCTGATCGCCGTCTCGACCATCGTCAGCGAGCATCAGAATCTCAAATGGGCTTCTCTCATCGGCGCCTTCTGGGGCCTGGGACATACCTTTACGCTCTTCGTCGTAGGGCTGCTGGTAATCGGGCTGCGGCTGACGATCCCTCCTAAAGTCGCCCTCGGCTTGGAGTTTCTAGTGGCGTTGATGCTGATATCGCTCGGGGCCAACATTCTCTGGCGCTCATTCCAGGCCGAGAGTCTCCATCTACATGCCCACGCGCACAATCCGGAAACGCATGCTCACTTTCACGTTCACGGGGGCGGAGTGGAAGATCACAGTCACCCGCATCCCTTCAAGTCGATGCGCAAGCCCTTTCTGGTCGGGATGGTCCACGGCCTGGCCGGCAGCGCGGCGCTCATGCTTCTGGTGCTGACGACGATCCCGTCTCCGCTCGCGGGATTAGCCTACATATTGATCTTCGGCGTCGGCTCCGTGGGAGGGATGCTCGCGTTTAGCAGCATGATCGGCCTTCCGTTCGTGTTGACTGCGCAGAGGTTCAGCCTTGTCAACGGCTGGATTCGGCTCGTGGCCGGAGCCGCCAGCGTCGTCTTCGGCCTCTTCCTCGGCTGGGAAATTGTGTTTCGGCAGGGGCTTTTTTAATCGCCCGCTGATCATCGCAGCGATCATTCAGGAAAGTGGAGAGTGTGGAGTGTTCTATAGCGGGAGCACGCCGAGGATTGTCTCTCCTCCAGCGCTTCAGCTTCCTTCGATCCGGTGAACGGCGCCCTTGGGGAGAGTGCTGAGCAGTCGCTCAAAGGCCTGAGCCAGATAACTTGGATCTTTCGATTCTAGTGTGAGCTTGACTCTATACTCCGGGTTGTCCAGCACAGGATAAGAGCCAAGGAGAAGATCGGGAAAGCTCGCGAGAAGATCGTTCAGAATCGAAGCGATCACCCCCTCGCCTTCCTTGGAATAGACAACCTTTAGCAAGAACGGAGCTTCCCGGAAGCGTTCCTTGATGGCTTCAAAGCGATCCTGCAGGACCTTTGGGATGCCGGGGAAGATGTAGACATTTTTCAGTTTGACCGCGGGCGCGTACAGCGAGCCCTCGCCGACCAGCTCCGCACCCTCGGGCACTTCGGCCATGCGCAGCCTCGCCTCGTTGATGTTCTGGCCATGACGCTCGCGCAAGCGCCGCTCGAGCTCCGGATGATGAATCACCTTGACGCCGAAGCCGTGGGCGATCCCGGCCATGGTCACGTCGTCATGCGTCGGGCCGACGCCGCCGGTGGTGAAGACAAAAGCGAATTCGCGCGAAAAGGCCACGACCTCCCGGCCGATGAGCTCGATCTCATCCGGGATCACCGAGATGCGCCGCAGCTCGACGCCCAGGGCGCGCAGCTCTTTGCACAGGTAATGGGAATTCGTGTCCTGGGTTTTCCCCGAGAGGACCTCGTTGCCGATAATGACGATGCCCGCGGTTTTGGCCATATAATGAACAACGAATCGTAGGGGAAATGGAGTACTGGAGTATTGGGCAGGTCAGTATTCCACCACTCCATCACTCCATTTCTCCCTGTCCCTTCATTAGGTATCAATCTCGCTGCAACTTTGAAAATAATGGCACTTGGGGTTGGAGCAAACAAAGCGGCACTTCTGGTTGACGAGCCTCGAGCCGCAGACCGGACAGAACTCCCACCAGTGATCCTGCTTGATCTCAGGAGGCTCGGGTTGGGCCACGTCTATTCCCTTTGGACTCGAAGGATTGACAAGCAGCTTAGCGGAACAGCTTCCGCGCGTTCTCACCCAGGACTTTCTTTTTCACCTGTGCCGTGGCCTTTGCCTTCTGCACGATCTTGACCGCATCTCTCAGGAGATCAATGGTCGGAAAATCGCTTCCCATCAGCACCTGGCTCTCGCCCATCATGTGGACCGCGAAGCGCACCTCTTCCGGGCTCCAAAAGGGAGGCGCGGTATCGATGAAGATGCGCCGCTTATATTTTTCGAAGAAGCCCCTCGAGCGCTTGTCGAAGTAAGCGGGATTCAGCCGGTTCTTGATGGCGAAAAAAGCGCCGCCCATATGGGAGAAGACAAAGCGCAGATTGGGAAAACGGTCCAGCGTGCCGCCCAGCAGCAGGCGGGCGATGTTGATCGTCGTGTCGAAGGCGCGGCCCAGGTTTCTCGTGAGATTGAACTGCTCCATGCCGTGAGGGTGGGCCAGCGGAATCTCCGCCGCGGGATGGACCAGAATCGGAATGTTGAGATCGGACACGGCCCGGTAGAAGGGATAAAGCCTCTCGTCGTCGAGCAGGATGCCGCCGACGTGAGTGTTGATCCCGACTCCCTTGCAGCCTAGATCCACAACGGCGCGCCTCAACTCCTTCGCGCCCTCAGGCTCAAGCGGCGGCACGTGAGCGAGCGGGATGATGCGGCCGGGATGCTGCGCCGTGATCTCCGCCATTCTGTCGTTGATGAGCCGCGCCCCCTTGAGATCGACCCAGTCAAGCCACACCCCAACATGGAGCGCCGCCTGGTCCACGCCGGCGCGGTCCATGGCCTTGATCTGCTCATCGATCCGCGAGGTCATCCTGGGTGGGGAAAAGAGTTGAACGCCGGCGCGACGGATGCGAAACCGGTCAGCCTCATGAACCACTTCTTCGTCTTGACGCAC
>JAHFAP010000310.1 GCA_023250495.1 Deltaproteobacteria bacterium
GCGAGGGACCTCGAGGCCATCATCATGGGGACCGTCACGCCGGATTATCCCTTCCCCAGTTCCGCCTGTGTCCTTGAAGATATGTTGGGGGCGCGCAAGGTCTTTTCCTTTGACGTGAATGCCGCCTGCTCCGGTTTTCTCAATGCCCTGGCCGTGGCGGATTCTTTCATTCGGACAGGCATGATTCGCAACGCCCTCGTGGTCGGTTCCGATGCCCTGAGCCGTTTGCTCAACTGGAAGGACCGTGGCACCTGTATCCTTTTCGGCGACGGGGCCGGCGCCGTGGTCGTTGGCGCCTCGCATGACGGCGCGCATGGCATCCTCAGCACAAGGCTGCGCACCGACGGCTCCTACGTGAAGACCCTCTATGTTCCTGCGGGCGGGTCGCTCAAGCCGGCGAGCATGGAGAGCGTTAGAAAAAACGAGCACACGATCACCATGAATGGGAAAGAGGTCTTCAAGGTCGCGGTGCGCTCCATGGAAGAGATCAGCCGCGAGGCCCTGGATGAGGCCGGAGTAGGCGTCAATGAAGTTTCTCTGATTATTCCCCACCAGGCGAATCTCAGAATCATCACTGCCCTGGCCGAGCGTCTCCATGTCCCCATGTCCAAAGTGATGGTCAATCTGGACAGGTACGGCAACACCTCCGCCGCCTCCGTCCCTGTAGCCTTGGATGAAGCCCGCAGAGAGGGACGCATCCGTCATGGAGACATCGTACTTCTCAACGCCTTCGGCGCCGGCTTCGCCTGGGGCGCCGCTGTGATCCGGTTTTAACCACATCGTTGCCGCAGCTCTTTAGATTCCTTAATATAAGCCATTCATATGCCTATTGATCCTGTATGCCATATGACGGTCGAAGAAGGGAGCGCAGTGGCTTCGACTGAGTATCAGGGTAAGAGCTATTTTTTTTGCAGCCTTCACTGTCTGGAGGGGTTCAAGAAGGAGCCAACAAAATACCTCACGCCTCTTTCCCATGTCCACAAAGGTCACTTGAAAGAAAGTTCTCCCGGCACGCTCTACACCTGCCCGATGGATCCGGAAATCCGCCAGTCTAAGCCCGGACCCTGCCCGAAATGCGGCATGGCGCTCGAGCCACTTACGGTTGCGCCAGCCGCGACGCGGACCGAGTACGTCTGCCCGATGCACCCGGAGATTGTGAAGCGGGAGCCAGGCCCCTGTCCCATCTGCGGCATGGCTTTGGAGCCGAGAACCGTAACGCTCGAAGAGGAAGTCAATCCTGAACTTGTCGACATGACCCGTCGATTCTGGACCAGCGTAGCGCTTACCGCGCCGATTTTCTTCTTCGCCATGTCGGACTTCATTCCCGGTCAACCGGTGCAGCGGTTGCTCTCCTTCCAATTTCTTAACTGGGTTCAGCTAGGCCTCGCAACGCCGGTCGTCCTCTGGGGCGGCTGGCCTTTCTTCCAGCGCGGCTGGGCGTCGATCGTGAACCGGAGCATGAATATGTTCACGCTCATAGCCATCGGCGTCGGGACCGCTTACGTTTACAGCGTTTTTGCCGCGTTTTTCCCCGGTCTCTTTCCCGAATCGTTCCGCGGCCACGGAGGTGAAGTGGGGGTCTACTTCGACGCCGCTGCCGTCATCACGACGCTCGTCCTGATGGGCCAGGTGCTTGAGCTGCGCGCGCGCAGCCGCACAAGCAGCGCGATCAAGGCGTTGCTCGGACTAGCACCCAAGACTGCCCGCTTGATTCGGGATGATGGTAGCGATGAGGATATTCCCTTGGCCGACATCACCCCTGGAGACCGGCTGCGGGTTCGCCCCGGAGAAAAAGTTCCGGTTGACGGCGTGGTCCTGGAGGGCTCGACGTCTCTGGACGAGTCCATGATCACCGGCGAGCCGATTCCGGTTGAAAAGACCGAGGGCAGCAAAGTTACCGGCGGCACTGTCAACGGGACAGGGAGTTTTGTCATGAGGGCGGAGCGCGTGGGGAGCGATACGCTTCTCGCGCAGATCGTGCGCATGGTGAGCGAAGCTCAACGCAGCCGCGCTCCGATTCAAAGGCTCGCCGATGTCGTATCCGGCTACTTTGTCCCGGCGGTAGTCCTGATTGCAATCATCACCTTCATCGTCTGGAGCGTGATCGGTCCCGAGCCGCGCATGGCTTACGCTCTCGTCAATGCTGTGGCGGTGCTCATTATCGCTTGCCCGTGCGCGTTGGGGTTGGCGACTCCCATATCCATTATGGTCGGGACGGGACGCGGCGCCACGGCCGGAGTTCTAATTAGAAACGCTGAGGCGCTGGAGATTTTAGAGAAGGTGGACACCCTGGTCGTAGACAAGACAGGAACTCTTACCGAGGGCAAGCCGCGGCTGACCTCCATAATCTCGGTCAATGAAGGAGATCAGTCAGAGCTTCTCCGATTGGCCGCGAGCCTCGAACGCGGCAGCGAGCACCCTCTGGCGGCTGCCATTCTATCTGCCGCGCAGCAAGAAGGGATTAGACTTTCAGACGTTGGGGATTTTCAGTCTGTGACGGGGAAGGGGATTGTCGGCACTGTCGATGGGAAGAGGGTCTCTCTTGGCAATCAAAAGTTGCTCTCTGATCTGGGCGTAAACCCGAAAGAGCTGCAGGATCTGGCGGAGAAGCTGCGACAAGACGGACAGACGGTGATGTTTGTTGCGGTTGGAGATGTCGCCGCGGGATTGGTGGCTGTGGCAGATCCTATCAAGCAGTCTACTCCGGAAGCGATCCGCATGCTGCACCAGGATGGAATACGAATCGTCATGCTTACCGGAGATAATCGCACGACGGCCGAGGCTGTAGCAAGCAAACTTGGAATTGACGAATTTTACGCAGAAGTATTGCCTGAGCAAAAGGGAGAGTTGGTAAAGAGCCTGCAGGCCGAGGGCCGCTTCGTAGGAATGGCTGGCGATGGCATCAACGATGCCCCGGCGCTGGCGCGCTCTCACGTGGGAATTGCCATGGGCACGGGCACCGACGTGGCGATGGAGAGCGCCGGGGTGACGTTGGTTAAGGGTGACTTGCGAGGAATTGCCAAGGCGCGCCGGCTGAGCCGCGGAACCATGCGCAACATCCGCCAGAATCTTTTCTTTGCCTTCGTCTACAACGTGTTGGGAGTGCCCATCGCGGCAGGGGCGCTGTATCCGATCTTTGGAATACTTTTAAGCCCCGTCATCGCCAGCGCCGCCATGACCTTCAGCTCGGTTTCCGTGGTCAGTAACGCGCTGCGCCTCAGCAAGCTGGAGCTTTAGCACTTCCTAGCCTGAATTCTACCTTTTAAATTCCTGCCCGCCGTAGAGACGGTCGATACCTGGCGAGCGCGGCTGTAAGGTCACC
>JAHFAP010000116.1 GCA_023250495.1 Deltaproteobacteria bacterium
TCGACTCGCTGGAAGAGTGTTTCGAAGAGGAGACAGAAAACATCTACGCGATCGAAACCGGACTCTCTTCGGATCCGGCGATGAACTGGCGCGTTTCCGCTCTCGATAGAATCGCTTTGATATCCAACTCCGACGCCCACTCGCCGCGGAAGATCGCCCGCGAAGCAAATGTCTTTGACTGCGCGCCCGCGTACAAAGAAATTGTCGCCGCCATCAAAAGCCACGATCCGAAGAGATTTCTTTTCACCATAGAATTTTTTCCCGAGGAGGGAAAATACCATTATGACGGCCACCGTAAGTGCGGCGTGGCGTGGAGTCCGGCAGAAACCAGGCGGCACCAGGGGCTCTGCCCTGTTTGTGGCGCCAAGGTAACCGTCGGGGTGATGCATCGAGTCGAGGCGCTCGCAGACCGTGAGGACGGCTACATGTCGCAGGGTGCCGTGCCGGCGAAACACCTGGTTCCGCTGGAAGAGATCCTGGCGGATGCGCTCCGCGCCAAACCCGGGACCAAGACCGTGGAAAGGGAATATGAACGGCTCACCGGCCTGCTCGGCTCGGAACTCAAGATCCTGCTCGACGTTGAAGAGGAAGGGCTAAAGAAAAACTGCCAGCCCAATGTATGGGAGCGGATCCTGCGCGTCCGGCGCGGGGAGGTGAAAGTAGAGCCGGGCTACGACGGGCTCTACGGAAAGATCTCTCTCGGCGCCGCCCAACCTGTTGGGTCAGCGCAATCCCAGCCCAACCAGCTAGAACTGCTCTGACAATCGACTCTCTGAAAATGTTCGTCGTCGAACCCACTTTACCCCTGGGATGATTTCCGTTAAATTGAATTGAGCCGTGTTCCATGGAGACGAAGCTAGTAACACTGACTACGGACTTCGGCTACAAGGATCCCTTTGTCGGGATCATGAAGGGAGTCATTTTCAGCATCAATCCCAACGCCCGCATCGCTGATCTGAGCCACGGGATTGCCCCCCAGGATCTCAGGGGCGCGGCCGTGCTGTTGCGCTACTCTGCGCCTTTTTTTCCGCTCGGCACAATCCATGTTGCCGTCGTGGATCCAGGAGTCGGAAGCGAGAGGCGGGCCATTTTGATCGAGTCAGAAGGCAGCTTCTTTGTCGGGCCGGACAACGGTATCCTGAGCCTCGCTGTGGAGGGCAGGGAGGTGCAACAGATCGTCGAGCTGACGAACGAGAGCTATCACCTGAAGCCAAAGCGCGCGACTTTTCACGGCAAAGACATCTTCGCGCCGGTTGCCGCGTACCTCTCATTAGGCATACCTGCTCGAGACTTTGGCCCTGCGGTAAAGGACTACTCTCGTCTCCGGTGGCCCCAAGTGATGAAAACGGCAAGCGCAATCCAGGGAGAAATTATTTACATAGACAACTTCGGCAACCTCATCACGAACGTGCACGAGCGTGACTTGCGATCGCTCCCGCAAGACAAGCTCGCCATCTCTCTGGCTAGTGTGACAATTCGAGGGCTCGCGGTCAATTATGCGAGCGGCGAGCGGGACGACTACGCGGCCTTGATCAATAGTTGGGGGCTGCTGGAGATCTCCTCTTTTAAGGGAAGCGCCCAGCTCCGCAGCGGGGCAAAGATAGGCGACCCGGTTTACATCCGTGCGGACGAAGGGCAAACGTGATGAACGGCGGACGCAAACCCTGGCTCCACATCATCCTTTTCCTGCTGACTCTGCTGACGACAACGGTGGCAGGGGCAGTGCAAAAGGGCGCGAATCCCCTCGCAGACCCGTGGGAGATTTTGTCCGGCCTCCCCTTCGCTGTTACCCTGATGTCGATCCTGCTGGTGCACGAGATGGGCCACTATCTCACCTCCCGCTATCACGGCGTGAAGGCGACTCTCCCCTACTTCATCCCTGCCCCCTCGTTCATCGGCACCTTCGGCGCGTTCATCAGGATGCAATCTTCCCCGCCCGATCGCCGGTCGCTGTTCGACGTCGCTGCCGCGGGACCTCTGGCCGGGCTGGTGCTGGCGGTTCCCGCCGTGGTGGTCGGTTTGCAGCTTTCCACTGTGGCGCCCCAAGATTCATCGGGCGGCGGGATCACCCTGGGCTCGTCTCTCCTGCTGAGCTTTCTGAGCAAGGTTACGCTCGGCCTCCTGCCCGACGACGCCAACATCGTCCTGCACCCGATCGGCTTCGCCGGCTGGATCGGTCTCCTGGTGACCGCGATGAACCTGCTGCCGGCGGGTCAGTTGGATGGCGGCCACGTAACTTACGCCCTGTTCGGCCAGAGATACATCTGGGTATCGCGCCTCACGGTACTCGCTATTCTCACGCTGGGAGTCATGCGCTGGTGGGATGGCTGGTTGATCTGGGGAGTCTTGCTCCTGTTTATGGGCGTGCGCCACCCGCCGCCTGTAGACCCCGACACACCGCTTGATGCGAAAAGGAAGTTTTTGGGCTGGTTCCTGCTGGCGACGCTGGCCATAACTTTTATTCCCGTACCCTTCTCGTTCCAGGAACCCGAGGTGCGCGAGGAGCGCTATGCGCCCCAAGCTCCTGAGCCTCTGCGAGAGGTGAGGGGAAAGGAGGTCCTCGATGAGCGAGCGATTGAGCTGGCATCAATATTTCATGACCATCACCCGTCAGGTAGCAGAGCGTTCCACCTGTAATCGGGCCAAGGTCGGCGCCGTCATCGTGCGCGATAAGAGCATCCTGGCCACGGGCTACAACGGCGCGCCCGCAGGAATGCCACACTGCACAGAGGTCGGCTGCCTGATCTACGAATCGAAGACGCCCAACGGCGATACCGAAGAGAACTGCTTCCGCACGATCCACGCGGAGATCAACGCGATCGCCCAAGCGGCAAAGAACGGCTCCACCATCAAAGAGGCGGCGATCTACATCACCCATACCCCCTGCATCCACTGCCTCAAGGTCCTCGTCAACACCGGCATCAGGAACATCTATTACGAGATCCCTTACAAGCTCCACACGTTAGAGGAGATTCTCCGCGCCACCAAGGTCCACCTGGAGAAAGTAGAGCTGCCGCAAAAATAAAAGGGGGCGGGAATAGTCCCCGCCCCCTTCTCTTTTCCGCCCTCCAAACCTAGACCTTGCCCTGGAGGGCGAAGGCGATGATCAGGGCGTAGATTGCGAGCGCCTCGATGAAGGCTAAGCCCAGAATCATAGGGAGCTGGATCCTGGGCGCCGCATTGGGATTTCGTCCAATGCTCTCCATCGCTGCGGCGGCCATGCGCCCTTGCCCTAAGGCAGCGCCGAAAGCAGCCAGACCGATGGCGAGACCGGCGGCGATGGCAATGCCAGCTTTGGCTCCGACGCTACCCTCACCGGCTTCGGCTGCAGCCATGGCTATCCCTGAGCCGGAAAAACTCACGGCCATCAAACTAACAACGAACAGGAGCTTCTTCATCCCCTACCTCCTTTCTAGCGGAACCACGCTCATCCCTTCCTCTATCATCCTCCCCGCCCGAGCTTTTCCGCTTAATGCTCATGGCTAATCGCCATGGCAACATAAATGACGCTCAAGAGGGTAAAAACAAAGGCCTGGATGACTGAGACCAGGGCCCCCAACAGATAAAACAGCACAGGCACTACCACTCTCGTCAACTCCGTAAAGATCTCCACTACGAGATGGTCCCCGAACATATTGCCAAACAGACGCAAAGAGAGTGATACCGGCCTTACCAAATGCGAGATTCCCTCGAGAATCGAGAAAAAGAGCACAGAGATGATCAAAACCGGCACGAACAGGAGAGACAAGATCTTTTTCGGCGTAGACGGCAGCGAGGTTAGCGGACCGATGAACTGCTTGACGTAGCTCAAGCCATGTTCGCGCAGACCGAGATAGTTGTACGCGACAAAAGAAGTCGCGCCTAAGCCCAAGGTCACATTGAAATTATTCGTGGGCGGCGAAAAGCCCGGCACGAGGCCGAAGAGATTGGCGGTCAAAATAAAGATAAAAAAGCTGCCGTAGAGATGGATATACCTGCGCCCCTTTTTGCCGATGATCCCGTCGCTGAGGCCCACCACAAGCTCCACCAGAAGCTCAGCCACATTTCTCAGACTAAGCCCCGCCTCAGGGATCACCGAATCTTTTGCCCGCAGAAGCGCTCGCCGAGCTAAAAAAGCCAGCACAACCAGCACCGCCATCACCAGCAACGCCGTAAAGCTGTGCTGCGGCAAAACTTTCAAGCCGGCCGGCAATAAGTCATACCAGAGAAAAGGATGCTCCATCTATTCAGTCTCCCACTGAGAAGCCCAAATTCGTTCCATCAAGACGGCCGCAAGCAAAGAGGAGACCCCCACGGCAAAAGAGGGCGCATGCAACTGGACGCGAAAAAAAAGCGCGGACACTAACCCCAAAAACAGCGCCAGTTTGACCACCAGCAAAGAGACGCCCAACCCAACCTTTCCCTTAGCGGCAAAAGGAGACAGCAGCCAGCGGATGCCATAACCCAAGAGCAAGAAGTTTGCTCCCATAAACGCTGCGCCAATCAAGAAAGCTCCGGGTTCGAGGATCCTTGGCGGCACAAGAAGCGCCAGAAGTCCCAGCACCAGAAGCCCGTGCGCCACTTCGATTCTAAGGATTGCTGAGGCGCCTAACTTCATGTTCATTGACCCTCACCGGGAAAGCGTCTCACCCACTGCGCGAGGCGAATGCAGGCGCCCAC
Source organism: Deltaproteobacteria bacterium (assembly GCA_023250495.1). Lineage (GTDB taxonomy): Bacteria > Desulfobacterota > Binatia > UBA9968 > UBA9968 > JAHFAP01. Next base: position 4,660 of record JAHFAP010000116.1, read on the forward strand.
GAATGCTGTGGTGGTGAGTGAAATCGCCAGCCAGGGCGAGGTATCAAAATAGAGGTCTAGCAGATAGCCCAACAAAATGCCGCCGACAATGGCACTAGGGAACTCCAGACCGATGGCAGCATACCTACCCAGCTTTAGCAAAAGGGATTGCTCTTTTCTCGCCTCATCATCCAGACCGGATCCCTTTTGCTCCACTTGCGAAATTCCCTAGCACGAAAAACGGCACGCTTCAACCTCTTGACTCTTCCCGCGCCCAGGCGTCGAAGGCGTCGACCGTCCTATCTATCTCTTCCATCTCGTGGCTCAGCGACACAAACGCCGTCTCAAACGGGGACGGCGGCCAGTAAATTCCCCGACTCAGCAGTGCGTGAAAAAAACGCGCAAACCGCTCCTTATCACAGCGGCGCGCCTCATCAGCATCGCGCACGCGCTCCACACCAAAAAAGAGCGTCAGCATAGAGCCCTGCCGGTTGACGACGCCCGGCAAGTGATGCCCACGGAGCGTCGACTCCAATCCCTGCTGCAGCCTTGCTCCTTTCTCTTCCAGCACCTGATAAACCCCGGGGTCGGCTAGCGCGCGCAGGGTCGCCAGTCCGGCGCTCACCGCCAGCGGGTTGCCGGACAGCGTCCCGGCTTGATAGACCGGCCCGTCAGGCGCCAGCAGGTCCATGATCTCCGCTCTCCCTCCGAAGGCACCCAGCGGAAGGCCGCCGCCAAGTATCTTCCCGAGGCAGGTCAGGTCCGGGCGCATCTTAAAAAGCTCCTGCGCCCCACCGGCAGCGACGCGAAAGCCAGTGATGACCTCATCGAAGATCAACAGCGCCCCATGGCTGCGGGTCACCTCACGGACAGCCGCGAGAAAACCCAGCGCTGGAGGAATGACCCCCATATTGCCGCAGATCGGCTCGACAATCACAGCCGCGATGGATTCCGGATACTGCCTGAAGACAGCCTCCAACCCCGCCACGTTGTTGAACGCCGCTACGCTCGTCTCGGCCGCGAAAGCCGGCAGCACGCCGGCGCTATCCGGCAGAGACAAGCTCGCCACACCTGAGCCCGACCGGGCGAGCAACGCGTCCACATGGCCGTGGTAGCAGCCGTCGAACTTGACGATCCTGCTGCGCTTGGTAAATGCACGCGCCAGACGAATCGCGCTCATGGTCGCCTCAGTCCCTGAGCTGACGAGCCTCAACTTCTCGACGGCTGGGAAGCGCTGCGAGACCAGCTCCGCCAGCTCCACTTCACCCTCCGTTGGCGCGCCGAAGGTCGTTCCGCTTTCCAGCGCTCTCTGCACTGCCGCTACGATCTGCGGATGCGCGTGTCCCAGAATCAGCGGGCCCCAAGAGCAAACAAAGTCGATGTAGGCTCTCCCGTCCACGTCATAGATCCGGGAGCCGCTGCCACGCGCCATGAAGCGCGGGGAGCCGCCCACGGCTTTCCAGGCTCGCACCGGACTGTTGACCCCGCCGGGGATCTTTCGCCGCGCGCGCTCGAACAGGGCGTCGGATTGATCGCCTGACATGGTTTCTGCCCTAACACCGCGACCGATTTCGTGTCAAGCTGGGGGAAGGCCGTGAGAAAAAAGTTTTTCACAATTTTTTTCTTGCATTGCAAAATGAAAAGGATTATGAATTTTTGCTCGCGGCAACAACATCTACGGGTTTTTTGTCGCCCTATCGCCTGCTGGAACTGAAAATCAGAACGAGACGCCATGCCTGCCCTGAACTTCGACCTGAGTGAGTGTTCCTTGCGCCTTTCACTGAAGGTCTCGCGCGGGGTCACTCCTCCGCTCTGGTCCGACCTGTTCACACCGCTGTTTAATACCGCTTGCAACACGACAATCTTTTTTGGGTTTTGTAGGTTATCCACAGCTGTGGATAAAATTGTTCGTAACTCGCTGGGGTTTTCTACTTGTAAAACAATGGGTTAGCCTGAATCGGGACGAGACTGGCTATGGACGAGCTTTGGCAAGAGGCGTTGGAGCAGCTGCGGGAGCGGTTCGGAAATCAGAATTTCGAGACCTGGATTAAGCCGATCCGGGTGCGGGAAAGGACTGACGACGAGATTTGTCTGGAGGTCCCCAACAAATTTTTCCGCGACTGGCTAGTTGAGCATTTTCTCAGTTCGATTCACGAGACTCTCTCTCTCTTGAGCCACCGAACCGTGAAGGTGTCGCTCGCCATTAACCAGAAGCTTCAGGCTAGCGGCGCCGCAGAAAAGAGAGCCGAGCGCGAGCCCCAAAGGGCGCCGCGAGTTAACAATCTCATCCCCAAGTATAACTTTGAAAATTTTGTGGTTGGCGCCAGCAACCAGTTTGCCCACGCCGCCTCCCTCGCCGTGGCCAACCAACCCGGCGAACATTACAATCCCCTCTTCATTTACGGCGGCGTCGGTCTCGGCAAGACCCACCTGATCAACGCAATCGGCCACCGGATCATCGAGAAGCGACCGGCCCTGAAGGTTTTCTATCTCAGCTCCGAGGCGTTCATGAATGAGCTCATCGCGTCGCTTAGAAGGGACAAGATGGACGAATTTAAGACGCGCTTTCGCAACATGGACGTGCTAATCGTGGACGACGTGCAGTTCATCGCCGGCAAGGAACGGACCCAGGAAGAGTTCTTCCACACCTTCAATTCCCTGTATGACTCACACAAACAGATCGTCATCACTTCGGACAAGTTTCCAAAAGAAATCCCGGACTTGGAGGACCGCCTGCGCAACCGCTTTGAATGGGGACTGATCGCCGACATCCAGCCCCCGGATATGGAGACGCGGGTGGCCATCTTGCAAAAAAAGGCGGAGGTAGAAGGCGTGCTCTTGCCTCACGAAGTCGCTATTTTCCTCGCCTCCCACATCGACTCTAATGTAAGGGAGCTGGAAGGCTCCCTAACTCGTCTAGGCGCCTTCGGCTCTCTTACCAACGCCGCAATTACCATCGAGCTGGCTAAAGAAGTTTTGCAGAACACCCTCAAAGGCAACTCTAGAGAAGTTACAGTTGAAAGCATTCAAAAGACCACCTGCGACTACTTCAACATCAAGCTCGGAGATCTCAAAGCAAAGCGCCGGACGAAAAATATCGCCCTGCCGCGACAGGTCGCGATGTACCTCGCCCGCAAATACACCTCGATTTCATTCCCCGCCATTGGGTTGAAGTTCGGCGGCCGGGACCATTCAACCGTGATCCATGCCGCGAAGACGATTGAAAGAAAGCTCAAAGAAGACCCGCAAATGCAAGTCACTATCGATAAGTTAGAAAAGAACCTAAATCTCAAACGATCCTGAGGTAGCTGTTGGTTACTAGAGCAAATCTGTGAATAAAGTCACGTCACGAACCTCCTTACTCTTGCCGCAGCTAGGAGCGAGAATCGTGAGGGTTATTTATTCACAGGAAAAAAACGATAGTAGGACTAGGAATTGTTGCTTTGTGCACATAATCCACAGCTCCTACTATCACTATCCAAGATAGAATCATATAAGAGAGTAGTTGTAGTCAGGAGGATATATGGAATTCAGGGCTAAGCGAGGAGACTTTCTCGCAACGCTGTACTGGAGCCAAGGCATTGTTGAGCGACGCAACACTATGCCGATTTTGGCGAATGTCCTTATTGAATCACATGGTGGGCAGATCCACCTGACGGCGACGGACCTCGAGGTTGGGATAAGGGGCCGGCTAGAAGGAGAAGTGGCCCGCGATGGGGTGGTGACGGTGAGCGCAAAGAAGCTGTACGAAATTGTCCGGGAGGCACCTGAAGAAACGCTGCAGTTGAGGCGTTTAGAGAATGAATGGGTCGAGATTAAGAGCGGCAAGTCGGTCTTTAAGATTGTCGGCATGGATGCGCGGGAGTTTCCGGAATTTCCGAAGTTTGAGGGAGAAAAGCTGTCGAGTGTGCCGGCTAAGGTTCTAAGAGAGATGATCGAGAGAACGATCTTTTCTGTCTCCAGTGATGAAACGCGTTACAATCTAAACGGTGTTTTTGTGGAGGAGACCACTGACGGAAAGGTCCGCATGGTGGCGACCGATGGGCACCGGCTGGCTATGATCGAGCGGGGTATAGGAGCGCTTGGTCTGAGCAAAGGAGTAATTCTGCCGCGGAAAGGGCTTGCAGAGTTGCGGAAGCTGCTCGAGGGCGTGGAAGAGGGTCTGGTCTCGGTCGGGTTCAAAGAAAACATGGGGTTGGTAGTGAGGGAGAACGTGGAGCTGTTCATGCGTCTGATTGAGGGCGACTTTCCTGACTACGGCAAAGTTATACCAAAAGAAAATCCTCAGCTTGCGCGACTCGAGCAGGATGAATTTCTCCACGCCCTCAGACGCGTGTCGATTCTCTCCAGCGAGCGCTACAAAGGAATCAAAATGGACTTTAAGGAAGGGAAAGTTTCTATCTCCGCCAGCAATCCGGACTTAGGAGAGGCCGTAGAAGAAATAGAGATAGACTATCAAGGCAAGGCGCTGACAGTGGGCTTTAACGCGCGCTATCTGATTGATGTCCTGAGCGTGCTTGGCTCGGGCGGAGAGGTAGGGGTGGCGCTCAAAGATGATGTCAGCCCGAGCGTTCTGCGGAAAAGCGACGACGACGGATATCTCTACGTCATCATGCCGATGAGACTGTAGGTAGAATGCTAGTGTAAGTTTCATCATGGTGTCTAGTCTCGGGTGCCGATAACGACGCCGGCAATAATCACTACTCCCCCGACGATCTGGTAAGCCCTAAGCGTCTCGCCCAGGAAAATTTCGGACAGCATCACAGCAAAAAGCGGCAGGGTGTTGTAAACGAGGCTGGCGCGGCCTGGACCGAAGGTCCGTATCGAACGGTTCCACAGCAGGAACGAGAGGAACGAGGGAAAAATGCCGAGGTAGAGAAAGGCCAAGAGCGCTTGGCCGCTCCAGAGATCGGTCGGATGCGCGCGCAGCTCCAGAGAGGCCGCCG